>NZ_JBQTHF010000020.1:0-2945 GCF_052390155.1 Actinokineospora sp.
GGAAGGGGAGTATGTCGTCTCGGGTGGGTCCTGGGCAGTTCCACTCGGCGCGCAGGTCGGCGCCGACGAGCAGGTCGTCCTCTTTGAGGGCCACGATTCGGGACGGGGCGCCGTGTTTGGCCGCGAGGCGTTGGACGGCCCGGCGGACAGCGGGCAGGTCGTCGGTGGCGGCCACGGTCACGATATCCGTTGCGGAGTGCGGAACTCCGTCGATGCCGACCTTGGTGGTGACGTAGGTGACGGTGTGCAGGCCGTGATCGATGTAGCGTTCGTACTCGGCGTAGCGCGCCCGCCAGCGGTGGATGACCACGACGTGCCGGGAGCCGGTCACCGCGTCGGCTCGACGTCGTAGAACCCCGGCCCGTCAAGGTAGTTGATCGAGGCCATGTCGTGCGCGATCACCTCGGCGCGGGGGTGCACCAGCCCGATGATCAGCGGCTCGGTCCCGTTGTCGACCGTCTTCGGCAGGTAATCGCCCGGCTTGTAGTGCATGCGCACATCGTGGAAGCTCGCCAGTTCGCGCACCTGGTCGAGCAGTGGGTACGAGCGGAGCACCCCCTCGACCGGCGAGGTGGGGAACACCATCGCCACGTGCTGGGTGAGCCGGAACGGCCGCTGGTACTGCGCCAGAAACCGTTCGGGATTCAGGTAAGCGTCGACGGACCAGGTGATCTGCGACTCGCCCGCTGCCAGCGCGGCGTAGTAGGGGACATCCGCGCCCGCGATTCGGAATCCGCCTTCCACCAGCCGCGGCCCGTCCGGGGTGAGCATGATCTCCAGGTGCGCCGGGCCGAACCGGACGCCCAGCGCGTCGAGGACGGCGCCCGCGTACTCGCCGAGCACGGTCCTGACCTCGGCGTCGGCCGGGATGGTGAAGTGCCCACACATCCGGTCGACGACGCCGTTCACCCCGATCTTGTTGTACTGCCACAGATCGGTCACCCGGTGCCTGCCCTGGCAGCTCACCGTGTCCACGGCGTACTCGACGCCGAACAGGTACTCCTGGGCCACCACGCCCTCGTTGCGGATGCCGAAGGTGTTCAGGCTGCCGGTCAGCGCGCGGTACGCGGCGGCCGACTCCGCGGGGGTGTCGCAGAAGGTCACCCCGTCGTTGCCCATGCTGCGGATCGGCTTGACCACCGCGCGGCCGCCGACCGAGCGGTGCCAGGCCGCCAGTTCGTCCGCGTCGGACACCAGCAACTGCCGCGCGGCGGGCACCCCCGCGGCGCGGCACGCCTCCGCCTGGGCGAACTTGTTGCGGCGGGCCTCGCTCTGCGTGGTGCCGTTGGTGGCCAGCCCGAGTGCCTCGCTGAGCTGGTCGGCCAGTTCGATGCCGAGCTCGCCGCCGGTGAAGACCGCCACCGGCTCGTGCTTGGCCACCGCCTCAAGGGTTTTGTCAAACTGTCCATAGTGGACGATGTTGTCGGCGAACCCGTCAGCGTCGAAGGGTCGGTAGGCGGGCGGGATCTCCGCGGTGCTCTGCACGCGCACGACGTCGTACCCGGCGTCGGCGAACCCCCGCATCAGCCGCATCGTCGGCGCGTAGACGTCGACCATCGCAACGGACTTGCGCACCTGCATTCTCAAGTCCTCTCAGTGACCCAGAACCGCCGCGAGACGGCCGACCGGCTCCGTCGTGAGGTGCCCGACGGCGCCGCTGGCCCCAGGTTTTCACTGTCCGGCACCCCCGACCACTCCGGTCATGCTGTCTTCGGCGCGGCAACGGGATTCGGCGAGGTGGCCGCCTGTCCACTTCGGACGTGCGGATCGCGAGCAGGTGCGCTTTCCGTTCCGCTCAGCCGACGGTGACGTCGATCGTCATGTGGTCGGCGCCAGGGGTGCCCGCGACCCGGATCGTCACCCCGGACCACTTGCCGTCCGGCAGGTTGAGCGCGGGAGTCGTGGTCTCACCGACGGTTCTGTTGTCCCCGAAGGGATACAGGTCGTCCGCGTCGCCCCGGTTGCCCTGGCCGAAGACCTTGGCCAGGTCTCGCCTGCCGTCGGCCTGGAGCAGTTCGATGGCGAGCAGCTCCTCGTCGTTCACGTTCTCGATCGCCTCGTCCACGACGTAGACCGCGACGCCCTCGTCGGGCAGGAACGCGTCCTGGGCCCGCTTGCGCCGGTACTCGACGATGACGTACTGCGACTCGGACATCGTGTGCGGGTTCTGGATGAACACGATGTCGCCGCCCTCCGCGGCGGGCATCAGCACGATGCCGGGGGTGGTCCGGGTGACCCGCCGCGGGCTGAGCCAGCCGTGGAACATGCGCAGCATGCCGTTGGGGAACGTCGGTGTCAGACCGTTGTCGCCCCACGACCCGGACGCCATCAGGCAGTAGTTGCCCAGGCCGTTGGACTTCGTCGCCGCCACCTTGGTCGTGTCGTAGTAGTCGGCCCAGCGGGCGGCGAGGTGGCCCCACTCGTGGGCGCAGACGCCGATCGCGCAGTCCTCCGGCACGGTCAGGAAGGTGCGCGCCAGCAGGTTCGGGGCGACCTCGATGCCGTTGGGCGGGATGCCCCACTTGAGGCTCCACAGGTCGTCGCGCGAGAGCGTCTCCTCGGCACCGCGCCCGGCGTGCACGATGAACAGGGCGGTGACCATCCGCTCGCCGAGCACGTCGTACGGGGTGAAGTCGACGCCTTCGGCGAGCGCCGCGAGCACCGCGTCACGGGCCATTCCCTGGGAGTTGCGCGGAAAGTTCTCGTTGACGCCCGCGTTGCCGTCGGCGTAGAACGACATCGGTCGCGGCATCCGAAACCAGCCGTGCACCTCGCCCCGCACGTCGATGCCGTGGCCGGTCTGCTGATCGAACGCGCTCACCCTGCGGTAGTAGTCGCGCATGCTGCCGCTGGGGAAAGTGTTGGTGCTGAACAACATGGCGTCGAAGTAGCCGGGACCGTGGTTCGGGTCGTGGGGGGGGGTGGGGGGGAGCCACGGGGGCAAC
>NZ_JBQTHF010000021.1:0-61307 GCF_052390155.1 Actinokineospora sp.
CTGGATCGCCGCCATCCCCACCCCACCAGCACCCGCGTGAATCAACACCTTCTCCCCCGGCCGCAACCCCGCCAAGTCAACGAGTCCGAAGTAGGCAGTCAAGAACACCACCGGCACCGACGCCGCCACGTCCCACGACCACCCCTGCGGCACCCGGATGAAGGTCCGCTCGTCGTCGGCCACGAGCACGGTGCCGAAACCGTCCCCCACCACCCCCATGACCCGGTCGCCCAACCGCAGGCGGGTAACCTCGGGCCCGATCCCGACAACCACACCGGCGGCTTCGGCACCAAGGGACACCACCGCGCCCGGATACATGCCCAGCGCACTGAGCACATCGCGGAAGTTCACCCCGGCAGCCGCGACCCGGACCCGAATCTGCCTGCCGGTCAACGGAGCCAGCACGTCCGGGCACGGCACGAGGGTCAGTTCGCCGAGACTCCCCCTGCGCCGGGTGTCCAGTCGCCACGGCGTGCCCGACGGCGGCACCAGGGCAGGACCGGACCCGAGTCGCGCAAGTCGTCCACTGTGGACTGTCTCGCCGCGCACCACGGCCTGCGGTTCTCCCGCCGCGCGCAGCCCCGCCAGCGCGGACACGGCGACCGGCCACGCACCCCACTCGTCCAGGTCGACCAGCAGCAGCCTGCCCGGGTTCTCCAGGTCGGCCGAGCGCACCAGACCCCAGGCCGCCGCGGCCGCCAGATCCCGCACATCCTCTTCGCCGACGGCGACCGCGCCGCGGGTGGCGATCACCAGGCAGGAGCCGGAGAACCGGTCGTCGACCAGCCACTGCCGAACGGTGTCGAGCACGTGCGCCGCCACGGCGTGCACCGACTCCGGCGCCGCGCCGTTGCCCGCGACCGGGAGTACCACGAAATCCGGCACGGCATCCAGTTCCGCGAGCGACCCGATTCCCGGGCCGCCCAGCGCGGAACCGTCGCAGAGGGCGATCCACCGCACGGACTCCGCGGGGTGCTCCGCCTGCCGCGCCACCCAGTCGAGCCGGAACAGCGACTCGTTCCCGACCGGCGCCGGACTCACCCGCATGGTCTGCCGCGGGCGCGCCACCAGCGCCTCGATCGAGGCAACCGGCTCGCCCGTCAGGTCCGCCACCGCGATCGCCAGGGCATCGCCCGGCCCGGGCGAGAGCCGCACCCGGACCGCGTCCGCCCCGGAAGCGTGCAGGGAAACACCTTCCCAGGAGAACGGGAGTCCCTCGCCGCGGTCGGTCAGCAGCGCGGCGTGCAGGCAGGCGTCGAGCAGCGCCGGGTGCAGCCCGAACGCGTCCGCGTCGTGCACCTGCTCGGGCAGCGCCACCTCCGCGAACACCTCGTCCCCGCGAACCCACACCGCCCGCAACCCCTGGAACACCGGCCCATAGCCGAACCCGGCCTCGGTGAACCCGTCGTAGCATCCGGTCACGTCCACCGGCTCGGCGCCTGCGGGGGGCCAGACCTTCGAATCGAACTCGACCGGGGCCGTTTCCGGGCCGAGCAGGCCGGTGGCGTGGGCGACCCAGGGTCCGTCTATTTGTCTACTGTGGATGGTGATGGCATGCCGTCCCCGGTCGTCCGGCGCGGCGACCCGAAGCTGCACCTGCACGGCGCCGACGGCGGGCAGCACGAGCGGCTCGGCGAGGGTCAGCTCATCGACCCGGTTGCAGCCAACCTCGTCCCCGGCGCGGATCGCGAGATCGAGCAATGCCGTGCCAGGAAACAGTACCGAACCCGCGACCACGTGATCGGCCAGCCACGGCTGCGCGACGAGCGAGAGGCTGCCGGTGAACAGCATGCCGGTGCCGTCGGCCAACAGCGCGGCGGCACCGAGCAGCGGGTGCCCGGTCGGGGTGAGTCCGGCGGCGGTCACGTCGCCGACGCCGACCACGCCGCTCGGCCAGAACCGCTGGTGCTGGAAGGCATACGTCGGCAGGTCGACCAGGCGGGCGCCGGTGTCGGCGAACACCGGCGCCCAGTCGACACGCACCCCGGCCACGTGCAGGCGGGCCAGCGCGGTGACCGCGGCGACCTCCGCGCTGCGGTCCTTTCTGGACACGGGGACCACCACGGCGTCGTCCGGCAGGGACTCCCGCGCCATCGCCGACAGCACGCCGTCCGGCCCGAGTTCGAGCAGCGTGGTGATCCCGGCCTCGTGCAGGGTGGTGATCCCGTCGGCGAACCGCACGGTCTCGCGCACATGGCGCACCCAGTACTCGGGCGAGCACAGCTCCCCGGGCGCGGCGATCCGGCCGGTGAGGTTGGCGACGACCGGGATCGTCGGCTCGGCGAACGACAGCCCGGCCAGCACGGCACGGAACTCGGCCAACATCGGCTCCATCAGCGGGGAGTGGAACGCATGGCTGACCGCCAGCCGCGATGTCTTGTGTCCCAACGCCGCGAAGTGGGCGGCGAGGTCCAGCACGGCGTCCTCTTCGCCCGCGACAACCACCGAGGACGGCCCGTTGATCGCCGCGATCGACACCCCCGGAGTCAGCAGCGGGGTCACCTGCTTCTCGGTGGCCCGCACCGCGACCATCGCACCGCCAGTGGGCAGCGCCTGCATCAGCCCGGCCCGCGCGGCCACCAGCCTGCAGGCGTCCGGCAGCGACAGCACCCCGGCGACGTGGGCGGCGCTGATCTCGCCGATCGAGTGTCCCGCGACGAAAGCGGGCCGAATCCCGAAGGACCGCACCAGTCCGAACAGCGCCACCTCGACGGCGAACAGCGCGGGCTGGGTGTGGCCGGTGCGGTCCAGCGGCGCGGGGTCGGTGCCCCACACCACCTCGCGCAGCGGACGGTCGAGCAGCGGGTCCAACTCGGCCGTCACCGCGTCCCACGCGTCGGCGAACACCGGGAACCGCTCGTAGAGTGCCCGTCCCATGCCGAGTCGCTGGGAACCCTGGCCCGCGAACAGCACCGCCAGCCGACCGTCGCCCGCCTCGCCCCGCGCGGCCTCGACCACACCCTCGTCACCCGCGAGCAGCACCGCCCGGTGTCCGAACACCGATCGCCCGGCCAACAGTGAAAGTCCGATGTCCACTCGGGACAGGTTCGAGTCCACAGTAGACGTTAATCGGCCGATCTGCGCGTCCAGCGCCTCGACCGACTTCGCCGACACCACCCACGGCACCACCGCGGGCACCGTCCGCGCGCCGGGGTCCGCGACCTCGGGCACGTGCTCGATGATCACGTGCGCGTTCGTGCCGCTCACCCCGAACGACGACACCCCCGCCCGCCGCGGCCGGTCCGCCGCGGGCCACGGGGTGTTCTCCAGCACCAGCTCCACCGCGCCAGTCGACCAGTCCACATGCGACGACGGCGTGTCGACGTGCAGGGTCTTCGGCAGCAGCCCGTGCCGCATCGCCATGATCATCTTGATCATCCCGGCGACGCCCGCCGCGGCCTGGGTGTGCCCGATGTTCGACTTGACCGACCCCAGCAGCAGCGGGTGCGCGCGGTCCTGGCCGTAGGTCGCCAGCAGCGCCTGCGCCTCGATCGGATCGCCCAGCATCGTCCCGGTGCCGTGTCCGTCCACCACATCGACGTCCGAAGTGGACAGACCGGCGCTCGACAACGCCTGCCGGATCACCCGCTGCTGAGACGGGCCGTTCGGCGCGGTCAGCCCATTCGACGCACCGTCGGAGTTCACCGCGGATCCCCGCACCACCGCCAGCACCCGGTAGCCCGCTCGTCGGGCGTCGGACAGCCGTGACAACACCAGGACGCCGATTCCCTCGGACCACCCCACGCCGTCGGCAGACTCCGCGAACGACTTGCACCGGCCGTCCGCGGCCAGCCCGCGCAGCCGCGCGAAGTCGATGAATGTGTCTGGAGTGGACATCACGGTGATCCCGCCTGCCAACGCCAAGGTGCACTCCCCCGCGCGCAGTGCCTGCGCCGCCTGGTGCACCGCGACCAGCGACGACGAGCACGCGGTGTCCACCGTGACCGAGGGACCCTCGAACCCGAGGGCATAGGAGACCCGGCCCGACGCCATACTCGGGGAACTGCCGGTGGACCGGAAGCCCTCGAAGACCTCATCGCCCAGCAGCATCGCGTAGTCGTTGTACATCACCCCGGCGAACACCCCGGTTCGGCTGCCACGCAACGACTCCGGGTCGATCCCGGCCCGCTCGACCGCCTCCCAGGACACCTCCAGCAGCAGCCGCTGCTGGGAGTCGGTCGACACCGCCTCTCGCGGGCTCATCCCGAAGAACTCCGAGTCGAACTCGGCCGCCTCGTGCAGGAACCCGCCGCTGCGGGTGTAGGTGGTGCCCAGCCGCTCCGGGTCCGGGTCGTAGAGCCCGTCGAGGTCCCAGCCGCGGTCGGTGGGGAAACCGGTGACCGCGTCGCTGCCGTCGCTCACCAACTGCCACAGGTCTTCCGGCGAGCCCACCCCGCCCGGGTAGCGACAAGCCATTCCCACCACGACGATCGGGTCCGCGGCGGCCACCGCGAGACCCGGCACCGGTGCGTCCGCGACATCGTCGGCGCCCAGCAGTTCGTCGATCAGGTATCCGGCGAGCACGTGCGCGGTCGGGTAGTCGAACACCAGGGTCGCGGGCAGCCGCAGCCCGGTGGCCGCGCTGAGTCGGTTGCGCAGTTCCACCGACGTCAGCGAGTCGAACCCGAGGTCGCGGAACGCCTTGGCCGACTCGATCCCGGCCGCCCCGGCGTGGCCCAGCACGGCCGCGACCTCCGCCAGCACCACCTCCAGCAGCGCGTCGCGCCGCTCGGCCGCGGCCAGCCCGACCAGCCGCGCCACCACATCGGCGGCCACCGAACCCGGTGCGACCGCCGCTCGACGGACCGGGGCGCGCACAAGCCCTTGCAGCAGCGGGGAAACCTCGCCGAGCGTCCGTAGCCTGGGCAGGTCGAGGCGGGCGGGAAACACCACCGGTTCCCCGACAGCCAGGGCGGCGTCGAACAGCGCCACGCCCTGCGCCTCGGACAGTGGCGGCAGACCCGAGCGCACCATTCTGTCCACATCGGACTCGCCGAGACCGCTCATCATGCCGACCGACGGCGTCCACGCCCCCCACGCCAGCGAGGTCGCGGGCAGGCCGAGTGCGTGCCGATGCGCGGCCAGGCCGTCGAGGAAGGCGTTCGCCGCCGCGTAGTTTCCCTGGCCCGCGCCCGCGAACGTCCCCGCCAGCGACGAGAACACCACGAACGCCGACAGGTCCCCGGTCAGCTCGTGCAGGTGCCACGCGGCGGCCGCCTTCGGTGCCAGCACGGCCTCGATCCGCTGCGGCGTCAGCGATCCGATGACTCCGTCGTCGAGCACACCGGCCGCGTGCACGACCGCGGACACCGGGTATCGCGCCAGCAGCCCGGCCACCGCGGCCCGATCCGCCACGTCACAGGCCACCACCGCCACCCGCGCACCGTGCTCGTCCAGCGCGGTGACCAGATCCGCCGCACCCGGGGCAGCCGCACCGCCGCGGCTCACCAGCAGCAGGTCCCGCACGCCGTGCTCGGCGACGAGATGCCGGGCGATCACCGCGCCAAGACCGCCGGTGCCGCCCGTGATCAGCACCCGGCCCGCCCACGACACCGGATCACCGGGCACCGCCCGTGCCAGCCGCGGAACCAGTACCTCGCCAGCCCGCACCGCGGACTCCGGCTCGCCTACCGCCGAGGCCACCGCGGCGAACGGCGCCGCGTCGTCGTCCAGGTCCAGCAACCCGAAACAGCCCGGGTTCTCCGCCTCGGCCGTCCGCACCAGCCCCCACACCGCGGCGGCGGCAACGTCCACACCGGACACCGCGCCCCGGGTCGCGAACACCAGCCGCGACCCGGCGAACCGGTCGTCGGCCAGCCACCGCTGCACCAGGTCGAGCACCCGCGTGGTCAGCGCCAGCGCGGACTCGGGGACCGGGCCCGCGCCGACGACGGGCACCACGACCACGCCGGGCACCGCCACGTCGGCCAGGTCGGTGGCCATCCCGCACTGGCAGGCGAAGCGCAGTTCCGTCGCCAGCGGGTCGGTTTCCCGACCCAGCACGGTGATCGTCGGCGGGGCGGCGGAATCGGCGGGCGCGGCCACCCAGTCGAGCCGCCACAGGCTGTCGCGGGTGTCCGCGCGGCCGAGGTCGATGGCCGCGGGCCGCAGCACCAGCGCGCCGACCGACAGCACCGGCTTCCCCGTGGAGTCGGTGGCGCGCAAGGCAAGCGCGTCCGGGCCGAGCGGCGTGAGGCGCACCCGCAGCGCGCTCGCGCCCACGGCGTGCAGCGCGACATCGGTCCAGGAGAACGGCAGCGTGAGCCGGTCCGGGTCGGTGCCCGCGAGGAACGGGTGCGCGTGCAGGCAGGCGTCCAGGAGCGCCGGGTGCAGTCCGAAGGCCGCCTCGTCGGACGGCGCGGACTCGGGCAGCCGGACCTCGGCGAAGACCTCGTCGCCGAGCCGCCACACCGCGGCGAGGCCCTGGAATGCCGGTCCGTACTGGTATCCCGCCTCGGCGAACCGCTCGTAGCAGCCGATCAGGTCGACGGCGACGGCCCCGGCGGGCGGCCATTGCGCCTCGTCGGCGACCGCGGGCGCACCCGCGGCCAGCGCACCCGTGGCGTGCCGGGTCCAGTCCCCGCTCCCCCGGCGGGAATGGATCGCGATGGCACGCCCGCCCGCCTCGTCCGGCGCCCCGACGACGACCTGCACGCGCGCGGTCTCGTCGGGGTCGATGCCGGGGAACGCCAGCGGCGCCTCGATCACCAGCTCGACCACCCGGTCGCAGCCGACCTCGTCGCCCGCGCGGATGGCCAGGTCCAGGAACGCGGTGCCGGGCACGAGCACCGTTTCGGCGATCCTGTGGTCGCCGAGCCAGCCGTGGGTGCGCGGGGAGAGCATCCCGGTGAACACGACCTCGTCCTCGCCCGCGACGTCCAGCGCGGCGGTGAGCACGGGGTGGTCCAGGTCGGACCGCGTTCGGTCCACTCCAGACTCAAGCCAGAACACGGCGCGCTGGAAGGGATAAGTCGGCAGATCCACCCGACGCGCCCCGCGACCGGCGAAGTACGCCGACCAGTCCGGGCTCGCGCCGTGCACGTGCAGCGCGCCGACGGCGGCGGTGACGGCCCGGGCCTCGTCCTGCTCGGCACGCAGCGCGGGCAGCGCGATCGCCGTGGCGGGGGCGTCGGCGAAGCAATCGGCGACCATCGCGGAGAGCACCGCGTCGGCGCCGAGTTCCAGCACCGCGGTGATTCCCATCGACCGCAGCACGCCCACCGCGGCCGCGAAGCGCACCGGCTCGCGCGCCTGGCCGACCCAATAGTCCGGTGTGGACAATTCGGCACCCGCCCGCGCCCCGGTGCGGGTGGACACCACGGGCACCTTGATCTCGCGGTAGTCCAGCACTTCCGCGACCCAGCGCAGCTCGTCGAGCGCGGGCTCCATCAGCGCGGAGTGGAACGCGTGGCTGACGGCCAGCCGGGTCCAGCGGTGGCCGCGCTCACCGAGCGCGGCGGCGGCGGCGAGCACCGCGGACTCCACACCGGACAGCACGACCGACCCGGGCGCGTTGACCGCGGCGACGACAACCCCGTCCACGAGGTCACCGATCTCGCTCTCGTCCGCCCGCACGGCCACCATCGCCCCGCCGGCGGGCAGGTCCTGCATGAGCCTGCCCCGGTGCGCGGCGAACGCGGCGGCGTCGGCCAGCGACCACACCCCGGCCACGTGCGCCGCGGCCACCTCGCCGATCGAATGGCCGACCACCGCGTCCGGCCGCAGGCCCCAGGACTCCAGCAGCCGGAACAGCGCCACCTGGAAGGCGAACAGCGCGGGCTGGGTGTACGCGGTCTGGTCCAGCAGCGCCGCATCGGCCGTGCCGGGCTCGGCGAACAGCACCGGGCGCAGCGGCCGGTCGAGGTGCAGGTCGAGTTCGGCGCACGCGGCGTCGAGGGCGGCCGCGAACACCGGGAACCGCGCGTGCAGACCGCGGCCCATACCCGCGCGCTGCGCGCCCTGCCCGGGAAAGACGAACGCCAGCCCGCCGTGCCCGGCCACCCCGGTGACCACGGCCGGATCGGCCGCCCCGGCGGCCACGGCGTCGAGCCCGGCCAGCACCTGCGCGGGCGACTCGCCCACGACCACCGCGCGGTGTTCCAGCGCCGCCCGGCCGGTGGCGGCCGAGTACGCCACGTCCAGCAGGTCCACGCCCGCGTCGAGCACGCCGCGCAGCCGCCGCGCCTGCGCCGCCAGCGCGGCGGGGCCGCGGGCGGCCAGCAGCACCGGCACCGGCAGCGCCGGACGGTCCGAAGTGGACTCCGCGGGCGCCTGCGCCGGGGCCTGCTCCAGGATGACGTGCGCGTTGGTGCCGCTGAAGCCGAACGAGGACACCGCACACCGCCGGGGCGCGTCGGTGTGCGGCCAGTCGCGTTGCTCGTGCAGCAGCGCCACGGCGCCCGCCGACCAGTCGACGTGCGGGTTGGGCGGGTCCGCGTGCAGGGTCCGCGACAGCACGCCGTGGCGCAGCGACTCCACCATCTTGACCACGCCGACAACGCCCGCGGCGGCCTGCGTGTGGCCTACATTGGACTTCGCCGACCCCAGCCACACCGGGGCGGCCGCGGTGCGCGCGCGGCCGTAGGCGGCCTGCAGCGCCGAGACCTCGATCGGGTCGCCCAGCGCGGTGCCGGTGCCGTGCGCCTCCACCGCGTCCACATCGGACGGTCGCAGCCCGGCGTCGGCGAGCGCGTCGAGGATCACCCGCCGCTGCGCGACACCGTTGGGCGCGGTCAGCCCGGCGCTGGCACCGTCCTGGTTGATCGCCGAGCCGCGCACGACCGCGAGCACCCTGTGGCCGCGCTCGCGGGCGACCGAGAGGCGCTCCACCAGCACCATCGCCACGCCCTCGCTCCAGCCGGTGCCGTCGGCGGCCGCGCCGAACGCCTTGCACCGGCCGTCCGCGGCGAGCCCGCGCTGCCTGCTGAACGCCAGGAACGAGCCCGGCGTGGCCATCACCGCGACGCCGCCGACCAGCGCGAGGTCGCACTCGCCGCGGCGCAGCGACTGCGCGGCCAGGTGCAGCGCGACCAGCGACGCCGAGCACGCGGTGTCCACCGTCAGCGCGGGCCCGTGCAGGTCGAGGTGGTAGGCGATGCGCCCGGAGGCGATGCTGCCCGCGGTGCCGGTGATGAGGTGGGCCTCGGCGCCGTCGCGGGCGCGGTCGAGCCCCGGGCCGTACTCGTGGTTCTCGGCGCCGACGAACACCCCGGTGGCCGAGCCGCGCACCGACGTCGGATCGATCCCGGCGCGCTCCAGCACCTCCCACGCGGTTTCCAGCAGCAGCCGCTGCTGCGGGTCCATCGCGCGCGCCTCGCGCGGCGAGATGCCGAAGAACGGCGCGTCGAACTCGGTGGCCCCGGCGAGGAAACCGCCCTGCTGGACGTAGGTGTGCCCGGCGCGGTCGGGGTCGGGGTCGTAGCTGCCCGCGATGTCCCAGCCGCGGTCGGTGGGGAAGGGCCCCACGGCGTCGCCGCCGTCGAGCAGGAAGCGCCAGAACTCCTCCGGCGAGGTGATCCCGCCGGGCAGCCTGCACGCGGTGCCGACGATGACCACCGGGTCGTCGTCGCCCGCCGCTACCCGAACAGGGCCTGCCGCGAGGGTGGCGCCGAGCAGCTCCGCGGCGAGGTGGGTGGCCAGGGCGCGCGGCGTCGGGTGGTCGAAGGCGATCGACACCGGGAGCGACAGGCCGGTCGCCGTCCGCAGCCGCCGGTGCAGCTCGACCGCGGCCAGCGAGCCGAACCCGAGGTCGGCGAAGCCGCGGCCGGGATCGTCCAGTTCGGACGGCTCGACCCGCAACGCGGCGGCGGCGTGCGTGCGGACCAGCTCGAACAGCAGCCGCGCGGCGTCGGCCGGGGCGCCCGCCGCGAGGCTCGCGCGCAGGTCAGCGGACCCGCCGACCGCACCGCCCGCGCCGGACGTGGGGTCGGCATGACTCGTCATGACAGTGGTCCACCCTTAACAGAGCAGGCGTGCGCGCAAGGTCGTTCGGACTGTAAGAGCGGTGGCGCTGGAGATTCCCCTAGAGCCCGCCTGCCTGGTGCGGGCGGCGCGGCCGAGTCTGGGGATTTCAGGAGACCGAACGGCAGCAGGATGGGCCGCGGAGGGCCGATCGGCTGCCGTGCCGGACCGGTTCGACGGGAAGGACCGCCCGTGAGGCTCGCATGCTGGCAGGCCGCCGTCCGGGCCGAGGACGGGGAGCGGCGCCTCGCGCGGCTCGCCGAGGTCGCCGCGCACGCCCGGGACCTCGGCGCGGGACTGCTCGTCACCCCGGAGATGTCGCTCACCGGCTACCGCACGACCGTACCGGAGATCCGCGCGCTCGCGGACGGGGCGGCCGAGTTGGCCGACCGGGTCGCGCGGATCGCCGCGGCGAACGGGATCGCGCTGGTGTACGGGTGCCCGGAGCGGGTCGGGTCCGCGCTGTTCAACACCGTGCACCTGGTCGACGCCGCCGGATCGCCCGCCGCGACCTACCGCAAGACCCACCTGTACGGCCCGGCCGAGCAGTCGGCGTTCACCCCGGGCGAGGTCGCCGTCGTGCAGGCCGAGGTCGAGGGAACCACGGTGGGCCTGCTGGTCTGCTACGACGTCGAGTTCCCGGAACTGGTTCGCGCGCACGGGCTGCGCGGGACCCGGGTGCTCGTGGTGCCGTCCGCGCTGGCCTGCCCGTGGGAGTTCGTGGCCGAGACCCTGGTGCCCGCGCGGGCGTTCGAGAACGGACTGTCCGTCGTCTACTCGAACTGGGCGGGCCCCGACGGCAAAGTCGACTACTGCGGCCTGAGCCGCGTCGTGGACCCCTACGGGCGGGTCCGCGCGGGCGCGCCGGCGGCAGGCGAGGAACTGCTGGTCGCGGACCTCGACGCGGCCGAGGCCGACGCGGCCCGGGCGGCCACGCCCTATCTGGCCGACCGCCGCCCGAGCCTGTACCAGGACGTGGCCGCGCCGGGGAGGGGACCGAGATGACCTCGGCCGGACCGGTCACGATGCTCATCCCCGACTTCCCGTTCGGCTACGACGAGTGGGTGCGCCACCCCGCCGGACTGGGCCACCTGCCGCGGCAGGCGCACGGCACGCCGGTCGCCGTGGTCGGGGCGGGCATGTCCGGGCTGGTGACCGCGTACGAGTTGCTGCGCCTGGGGTTGCGGCCGGTGGTGTACGAGGCGGGCGACCTGGGCGGGCGGATGCGGTCGGTGCCCTTCCCCGAGCACCCGGCGTGCGTCGCGGAGCTGGGCGCCATGCGGTTCCCGCCCGCGGCGCGCACGCTGTTCCACTACATCGACACCCTGGAGCTGCCCACCCGCCCTTTTCCCAACCCGCTGGCGCGGTCCACCCCGAACACGGTCATCGACCTCGGCGGCGTCGTGCACCGCGCGCGCACCCCCGAGGAGCTGCCCGGGATCTACCAGGAGGTCGCCGACGCCTGGGACAAGACCCTGCAGGACCGCGCCGAACTGTCCACAATGGTCGACGCGATCCGCAGGCGGGACATCCCGCTGGTCAAGGGAATCTGGAACCGGCTGGTCGCCGAGCTGGACGACCAGTCGTTCTCCGGCTTCCTCGCCGAGTCCTCGGCGTTCGGCACGTTCCGGCACCGGGAGATCTTCGGCCAGGTCGGCTTCGGCACCGGCGGCTGGGACACCGACTTCCCCAACTCCATCCTGGAGATCCTGCGGGTGGTCTATACCCACGCCGACGAGGACCACCTGAGCATCGTCGGTGGCGCGCAACAGGTTCCTGACGGACTCTGGCGGGCCAGTCCGCCGGACATGGCCCACTGGCCCGCGGGCACCTCGCTGGCGAGCCTGCACGACGGCGCCCCGCACCCCGGCGTCGTGCGGATGGACCGCGCGGGCGACCTGATCCACCTCGCGGACACCGCCGGGTTCACCCGAGCGTTCCCGGCGGTCGTGTTCACCCCCCACGTGTGGACGCTGCTGGGCAACGTCGACTGCGACCCCGAGCTGCTCAGCGCGGACCAGTGGACCGCGGTGGAGCGCACCCACTACATGAGTGCCTCCAAGCTGTTCGTGCTCGCCGACCGCCCGTTCTGGCGCGACATCGACCCGCGCGACGGGCGCGAGCTGATGGGCATGACGCTCACCGACCGGTTCCCGCGCGGGGTCTACCTGTTCGACTCCGGGCCCGACCAGCCGGGCGTGATGTGCCTGTCCTACACCTGGAACGACGACTCGGCCAAGCTCCGCACCCTCGACGACGACCAGCGCCTGACCGTCCTGTTGCGACAGTTGGCCACCATCTACCCGGACGTGGACATCGCCGGACACCTGATCTCCCGGCCGATCACCATCACCTGGGAGTGCGAGCCGCACTTCATGGGCGCCTTCAAGGCCAACCTGCCCGGCCACTACCGCTACCAGCGCAGGCTGTTCACCCAGTTCATGCAGGACCGCTGCCCCCCGGCACAGCGCGGCTTCTTCCTCTGCGGCGACGACATCTCCTGGACGGCGGGCTTCGCCGAGGGCGCGGTGACGACGGCGCTGAACGCGGTGTGGGGCGTGCTGAACCACCTCGGCGGCCGGACGGACCCGGACAACCCGGGCCCGGGCGACCTGTTCCACGACTTCGCGCCGGTCGACCTGGCCCCCTGACCGTCCACAAGGGACTCAGCGGCGGACTGCCACCGGGCGGGACACGGTCTTCGGGGTCACCGGGACGACGCGGAACGCCGCCGCGCTGCAGTCCAGCCGGTGGAACATCATGTCCGGGCCGGTGAAGTAGGCCGTCCGCACGCCGTGACCGGCCAAAGTGGACACCGCGGCGGGCCAGTCGATCGGCCGGTCGAAGGTGTCCAGGAGCATGGTGCGCAGCTCGTCGGCCGTGCGGACGAGCCTGCCGTCCTGGTCGGCGATCACCGGCAGCCGCGGGTCCGCGAGCCGGTAGCGGGACAGCACTTCGGCCTCCGCGCGGCGGCGCAGCGCGCCGAAGCGGCTCGCGTGCACCGGGGGGCGCATCGTCTGCATGGTGTAGCCGCCGAGGTCGCGGACGCCGCGGATCACGGTGTCCAGCAGGGCGGCGCGCATCGACACCAGGTAGGCGCCGCGGTCGAGGTGCCCGGAGATCTCCAGCCACTCCCCGCCCGCGACGAACCCCTCGACCATGGCGCGGAACGGCTCGTCCGGCACCCGCACGAAGCACTGGGTTACCAGGTCTTCGGGCTCCGCGGCGAAATAGTCGTCCTCGACGCCGGACAGCTCCACGGTCAACCGGATGGCGTCGGCGAAGTCCAGCGCGCCCACATACGCGGTGAGGGCGCGCTGGCCGAAGCACGGGCCGGCGCAGATGTCCGGCCGCAGGCCCAGTTCCTGTTCAGCCCGGTCGGCCAGGGCGAGCGAGTTGACCATGAACGCCACCTGCGACAGCACGCCGTAGCCGTCGCGCTCGGCGCGGAACCCGGCGAGCAGCGACTCGCCGAGCACCTCGTCGGCGGCCGCGACCCTGGCCCGCGCGTAGCGGTCGAGCACCATGTACCGGCCGACGTCGGCGAACGTGGTCGCGCCCATGCCGGGAAAAACGACCGCGGTCAGACTCACGCGGACACCGCCAACTCCTCAAGCCGCTTGCTGTCGGGCTTCCCGTTGTTGTTGAGCGGGAAGTTGTCGATCACGACGACCCGGTTGGGCACCTCGTAGGCGGGCAGCGCCGCGGCGATCCGCTCGCGCCAGAACGTGGCGGACCGGCCGCCGTTGTCCTCGATGAACACCACGAGCTGGGTGCCCGTCCGCTCGTCGGGCAGCGCGACGATCTTCGCCGAGGAGCCGACGACCTTGGCGATCTTGCGCTCGATGATGTCGGGGTAGAGTGTGTAGCCCAGCCGGTCCACCGCGCGCTTGCGGCCGAGCACGTGCAGATTGTCGTAGTCGTCCAGGAAACCGAAGTCGCCGCTGGGGAACCACTCGCCGACGACCGGCATCAGGAAGCCGAACTCGTCCAGATAGCCCGACATCACATCCGGGGTGCGCACCATGATCTCGCCGACCGTGCCTGCCGGGAGCGCGGTGCCGTCATCGTCCACAACGGACAGATCGACGCCCGCGACCGCCTGGCCGCAGGCCGCCGGGTTGTCCAGGGTGGCGAAGGAGACGTTGCCCATCTCGGTGCTGCCGTAGCTGTCCAGCAGGGTGTGGCCGAACTCCTGCTCGCACCGGGTGACCAGGCCAGCGTCGAGCGGGGCGGCGCCCACGCACAGCATCCGGGCCGAGGTGAGCGCCGAGCCCAGTGCCGGGCGGCGGCCGACGATGTTCATCATGCTGCGGTACGTCGCGGGGGTGGCGTCGAAAACTGTGGCACCACACAGATCCGCCATCACCAGCGCGTGGTCGAGCCTGCGATACGCGGCCACGACCAAAGAGCAGCGGGACAGCCAGGCGATGAGCACCATGGACAGCCCGTACTGGTGGGAGAACGGCAGCAGCGGCACCAGCACGTCGGTCTCGACGTGCCCGACCAGGTCGATGTTGCGCTTGAGGTTGCGCAGGAACGACTCGCCGGTCTTGACAATGACCTTCGGCGAGCCGGTCGAGCCAGAGGAGAACATCAGCAGCCCGTCGGGCAGCGCGCGCCAGGTGTCCGCCGCCAGCGGCTCGGTCGCGGTCGAGCGCACCGCGGCCAACTGCAGTTCGTAGACCGACACGCACGCCACGGAGGTCTCGGGCATCAGTGCCTCGCCGTCGACCACGCAGAGCACGATCCCGGCCTGCTTGATCACCTGGGCGGTCGCCTCGGGACGCTCCTGGTGGTCGAGCAACGTGATCGAGGCGCCCGCGTGCATGAGCGCGAGCAGCGCGGCCACGTACCCCACGGAGTTGCCCGCCTTGAGCAACACCCGGTCGCCGACGCGGATGCCGCGCCCGCGCAGGACATCGGCCATCCGCACCGCGTCCCGTTCGAGTTCCACCAGTGTCCGAACGCAATCGGTGCCGCAGATCATCGCCATCGTCGAACCTCATTCCCTCGACTACGCGAGTCGCTAGCCCAGCGCGACGTGCCTGTTCACGATTTTGGCCACTCGCGCTAAGGGAAACCCCCAAACTCTGTAGGCGTCCGACAATCACCGGGACGGCAAGACTGGGGATTCTCCTGGGAGAGTTGTGCGTAGCGCGTCGCGGAGCGGACCGGCGGCTACCGTCTGCGGCCATGGCGCGCATCGAGGTGGACAGCCGCAGTTGCATCGGGGCGGGACAGTGCGTCGTGTCGGCACCCCAGGTGTTCGACCAAGACGACCTGGGCATCGTCACGGTGCTCGTCGCGGAGCCCGCGGAGTCCATGATGGACACTGTGCGCGAGGCGGCCCTGATCTGCCCTTCGCAGAGCATCTCCGTCCGGGACTGACCCGGTCACTTGTAGGCGGTCACCGCCGCCATCGTCCCCGCCCACCAGTAGTTGCAGTCCGGCGGCGGCCGCAGCCCGGTCACCAGTTCCACCGAGAACGACCTGAAGTGCGCGAGCAGTGCCCGTTGGTGCACCCGGCTCAGCGAGTCGATCTCGTTGGTGTAGTAGGAGAAGATGCCGCCCGGCCGCAGGTGCGCGGCGGCGTGCTCGAAGAAGTTCGCCGCGAGCACGATGGCCTTCGGGCCCAGCGTCTCGACGAACTCCTTCTCGTTGGTGGGGTAGGTGTCGTAGAGGATCGCGTCGAACTGGCCGAGGTCGCCGAGCACGTCCTGCCAGGAACCCAGCACCAGCTCGATGTCGCGGTCGGGCCACTGCCCGCGCCACTGTTCGAACCGCTTGGCCACGTCCTCGTTGATCTCGATGATCGTGTGCGAGTCGACCCCGGCCTCCTGCACGTAGGTGGCCGAGATGCCCATGCCGAACCCGACCTCCAGCAACGCGCCGCCCGCGGCCGCCGCGTTGTCGGCGAGCACCTTCATCAGCGGGTGCTCCCAGTCCTGCATCACCTGCTGGCCTTGGATGAGGAGTTGGCTGGGGTCGCTGTAGTCGGCCGTGCTGCCCTGCCAACCGGTGCGGATCAGCGGGCGCTGGGAGCCGTCGACGAACTCCTGCTGGATGGCGTCGAGGTGCGCGAGGTCGCTCGCCAACTCCCGCACGGCGCGGTTGAGCAGCAGGTTGCGCTGCCCGTTTCCCTTGGTCCGCAGGAAGTCGGCGCGCTTCATGGTCACCGTGATGTCGAAGTCCTCGAACTTCCGCTGCATCGTCGGCGTCTCCTCGCAGGTCGACCAAGCGGGCACCGCGATGCTACGACGGCGACACTGGGGAAATTGCTGGTCAATGGTCCGCCAGTCCCGTCGCCGTCCGCCGGTGGTCTCACGCCCCCGGTTCAGCCTGCGCCGACCGCTCCTCGACAAGCACCGCGATGCCGTCGAACAGCCTGCGCAGGCCGAACTCGAAGGCGTGCGCCGGGTCGTACGCGGCGCCGTGTTCCTCCCCCGCGGCCGTGCCGACCTGGTTGGCCGTCGGGAAGCTGTCCGATTCCGCGAACTTCGCCAGCCACGGCGCGTGGGCCTGCCACCACTGGCTGTCGGTCATCCCCGACCCGCGCTCCAGCTCGGCGACATCCGCCGCCGCGCGCGCCGCGCTCTTGACGTGGCCGAGCACCAGGGTGAGCACCGAGTCCATCTCGACGCCGGAGAGGCCGACGCCCGCGAGCGCGCGCAGCTCGTAGTCGTACTTCGCCAGCAGGTTCGGCCCCAACACCGGCCTGCTTGTCTCGACGTAGGTGAGCCACGGGTGCCTGCGGTAGAGCGCCCAGTTCTCGCGCGCGATCAGCTCCAGCCTGGTCCGCCAACCGCCCTCGACGTCATCCGGGCGCGCGATCTCGCCGTACACCGTGTCCATCATGACGTCGAGCAGTTCGGCCTTACCTGGCACATAGGTGTACGGCGACATGGTGCCGACCCCCAGCGCCTCGCTCACCCGGCGCATGGTCAGCGCGCCGATGCCCTCGGTGTCGGCGATCCGAATGGCCGCCTGGGCGATCCGGTCCACGCTGAGATCGGATCTGCCCTCGCGGCTCACGGGCTCCTTCGTCCGCCACAGCAGCGCCAGGCTGCGCGCTGGATCGGACATGCCCCGGGTTTCCTTGGTCATGGTCCGGCGATGATATAGCCCGTACGTCGTACGCTCGCGGGTCTGACAAGCGATCAGTCACGCAAGGCCCGATAACGGTTGACCGCGAGCGGCAGAAAGACCAGCGTCAGCACGAGCGGCCAGACCACCGCCATCAGCGCTGGGTTCTGGGCGATCCACGAATCGCCGCCCCAGCCGGGGTTGTGCACGACCACGTCGATCCGTCCCGCCGATCGTGGACTTGAGGTCGTCCGGGTGCCCTCGGCGATGACCTTGCCGGTGTCGATCACCGAGATCCGGTCGGCGAGTTGGTCGGCCTCGTCCAGGTACTGGGTGGTGAGCAGCACCGTGGTTCCGCCGCGCACCAGCGCGCGCACCGCTTCCCACACCTCGTTTCGGCCGCGCGGGTCCAAGCCTGCGGTGGGCTCGTCGAGGAACAGCACCGAGGGCGCCAGGATCATGCCCGCCGCCAGGTCCAGCCGCCTGCGCATGCCGCCGGAGTACGCCTTGACCGGCTTCGAACCGGTGTCGGCGAGACCGAATCGCGCCAGCAGCTCGTCCGCCCGCACCTGGGCCTGCCGGGCGCCGAGGTGGCAGAGCCTGCCGAACATGACCAGGTTCTGGCGACCGCCGAGGATCACGTCCACGGCCGTGTGCTGCCCGACCAGGCCGATCCGCCCGCGCACCTGGGCCGCCTGACGCGCCACGTCGCACCCGGCGAGCTCCGCGCGCCCGCTGTCGAACCGCCGCAGGGTGGCGAGGATGCGGACCGACGTGGTCTTGCCCGCGCAGTTCGGACCGAGCAGCCCGCACACCGTTCCTCGTGGAACCCGGAGGTCGAACCCGTCCAGCGCGTCCTTGTCCCCGTAGCGCTTGCGGAGTCCCTGGCCGTACGTCATACGGTACAGCACTCCGTATGACGTACGCCAGCGCTACAGCATCGCGAGGTGGGCGCGCACGTACGGGACCGCCGCCGAGTCCGGGCCGTCCACCGCGCCGAACACCGGGTGCACGTTGACCTCGAACACCACTCCCCCGTTCTCGACGGCGAGGTCGACGCCGCCGAAGGTCAGCCCGAGCGACTTCGTGGCGCGCACCGCCAACTGGTGGACGTCGTCGGGCAGTTCGTCGATCGGCACCACGGTCGAGACCGCGCCCTGCCCCTCGTTGCAGGGCGCGTCCGGGTCGGACTGCACGTGCTCGCACACCCGCACGACGCGCCCGTCGAGCACCACCACGCGGAACTGGTGGCGCAGTCCGGCCGCGTTGACGTTGTTTGCGTCCCGCGCCATCAGCCAGTCGAGCCCGGCCGCGGCGTAGCCGCGGGCGACATCGTGGAGTTGGCCGCGGGTGGTGACGTGGAAGACGTCGTTGCCGCCCGTGCCGACCGACGGCCGCGCCCAGACGTCCCCGCCGAGCCGTTCGAAGGTCTCGTCGGCCGACTCCGGGCGCGGGTCGGACAGGGCGACGGTCTCCATGTGCGGGATGTCGTCGAGGAGGAACTGCTCGACCGTGCGGTCCTTCTCGGTCGCCGTCCGCCACGCGTCGGCGTCGAGGCCGAGGGAGACCGCCCCGAGCGCGCGCAGCCGCCGCTGAACCGGCGCGAACGACCACCGATCGGGCGGCTGGATCTCGTAGACCAGCAGGACAGAGGGGGTGACAACCAGGTCGTCGGCCGGAACTTCGAGGCGGAGCACGCCATCCACCGCGACGGCCCGCCCGGACCCGCCGACCATGAAGTGCCGCGCGTCGACGTGGACGGGCGGGCGCCCGGTGAGCATCTCGACGGCGCTGGCCAGGGTGGCCCGCGCCCCCTCGGTCGAACTGTGATCGGTCATCAACACGATGCGGCTGGTGTCCATGGGTCGGATCTCGCCTCCTGGGGCAGTGGTGTCACGACGTGGAGGCACGCCGGCAGACCGTCCGAGGCCACGGCCCCGACGTCTCCGGATGCGAAAGGAACGATGCTGACCGAAACGGCGCGGCGGCACGCCCTCCTCGAAGTTGCGGGCACGGCACCGTGACCCGGTCCGCCCACCCGCCCCGCCGCTCGGACCCGCCCGCCTGACAGCCGTAGCGAGTCCACGACCACGACGATCACAGATCGCGGTCACCACCCCAGCGTACGGGGAATTCCAGCCGACGACCGCGCGGCGGCGGCCTGCCGCCCCGCCTGACGGCGTCACCCCGCCCGACACCCACACACACCGACGTCGATCGCCCACCACGGAGTCCACAGTGGACAGTGCGATGCCACCCCGAGCACCGAGGCCCGCGTACAGTGAAACCCACGCGGGCCCGGTGCTTCAGTAAGAGGAACCCGCTTGCAGACCGAACGGCGGATACTGGTCGGTGAGCAGACCGGCGTAAGCCTGCACACGCACGTTGTAGCGATAGACACCCACCAGGAAATCGCGAAGCCGCCGCGGATATTCGCCGGTCACCAGCACGGCGAAGAACCCGGCGATCACCACGGCCATCGCCGCGATGCCCAACGCGGCCAGCACCAGGTAATGCGGGACGGCGAGCAGCCACTTGACCAGCGGCTGCCACCGCGACATTCGGTCGGGATAGGTGAAGGTGACCACGGTGTGCGGATCGACGCCGTCGTCCGCGGCGGTCGGCGCGAAGTCGTAGGGTGGATAGTCCGCGTGCAGGAATAGCGCGTAGCTCGCGGCACGCCATTCATAGCGAAACGTCATGGCGATCGTGTCGAAGAGCGGGCGGGGAATGCGTCCGGTGCACACGACGGTGAGGAAGGAGACGAGCGTCAGCACGGCCCGCACCATGGTCAGCGCGTAGGCGATGAACAATTGCGGAATCGCGAGAAACCACTGCACTAGCGGTCGCCAGCGGGCGATCTCGCGCGTGCCGCGAAAGTCGACTTGGGTGGGACAGGGGGCGGCAATGGACATGGGTGTCCTCCTTGGACAATTCGGTGGTGGTCGAGCGTCAGATGGTGACGACGACTTTTCCGCGGGCATGGCCATCGACCATGTACTGGATGGCCGCGGGGGCTTCGCCCAATGGGTATGTCTTGTCGATAGCCGGTGTCACCGCGCCCGACTCGATCAGTTCGGTGAGCACGGCGAGGTCCCGCGCGTTCTCCGAGTTGATGACCGCGCCCAGCGTCTGGCCGACGAACAGCGACATCACGGGCGCCCGCAGCGAGCGGTCGAAGCCGCCGAGCCACCGGCCGCCCGTCTCGCCGCCGACGATGACGAGCGTCCCCCGCGGGGTGAGCGCGCGCCGCAGTTGGGTCAGGGAGCGATTGCCGCCGCAGTCGAGGACGACGTCGTAGCGCTGCCCGCCCGCCGCGATGTCGTCGCGCGTGTAGTCGAGGACGTGGTCGGCGCCGATGGACCGGACCAGGTCCACCTTCGTCGGGCCGCACACCCCGGTGACCTCGGCGCCGAACGCCTTGGCGATCTGCACGGCGAAGGTCCCGACGCCGCCGGACGCGCCGATGACCAGTACCCGCTGCCCGGGCCGCACCTGTCCCCGATCGCGCACGGCCTGCAGCGCGGTGAGACCGGAGACGCCTGCCGCGGCCGCCTGCCCGAAGGTGAGATTCTTCGGCTTGGGCGCGAGTTTGCCCTGGTCGGCCCGGGCGTACTCGGCGAAGGTGCCCTCGCCGATGCCGTACACCTCGTCGCCGGGCCGCAGCGTGGTCACGTCCTTGCCGACGGCCTCGACGCGTCCGGCGACCTCCCGACCCCGCACGCGGTCCTTGGGTGCGCACACCCCGTAGCCCGCGAGGCGCACCGGGTAGGGCAGGCCCGCCATGAGGTGCCAGACCCCGCGATCCACGCCGGCCGCGTGCACCCGCAGCAGCACCTCGCCGTCGCCGATCTCGGGCCGGTCGATCTCCGCCAGCCGCAGGACGTCCGCCTCGCCGTACACGTCCTGCACGATCGCCTTCATCGTCGTCGACTCGGCCTTCGTCTGCCGCGCTGCCGTCCGCTCGGTTCCCACCGCATACTCCCTACGTTGTAAGCTTATGTTGTAAGCAGTACGCTTACGTCGTAAGCTTGTCAAGGCTGGGAGACAGGAGGGTGAGAATGACCGACCCGAGTGGCGAGCCACGCGGCCGACTGAACCGCGACCTGGTGCTGCGGACCGCCGTCGCGCTCGCCGACGCGGGCGGGATCGAGTCGCTCACCATGCGCAAACTCGGCGTGGAACTCGGCGTCGAGGCGATGTCGCTGTACCGGCACGTGGCCAACAAGAGCGACCTCCTCGACGGCATGATCGACAGCGTCTTCGGCGAGATCGTCTTGCCCTCCGGTGAAACCGACTGGCGATCGACCATGCACAGGCGCGCGACGTCGGCCCGCGAGGTCCTGTCGCGGCACCGATGGGCGACGGGGCTGATGGAGTCGCGGACCTCACCCGGTCCCGCGACGTTGCGACACCACGACGCGGTGCTCGGAATACTGCGGACAGCGGGCTTCACGGTGGAGTTGGCCGCCCACGCGTACTCCGCCCTGGACAGCTATATCTACGGATTCGCCCTGCAGGAGGCGAGCCTGCCGTTCGACAACGCGGACGAGACGAGCCAGGTCACCCAGATGATCATGGCCCGATTCGCCTCCGGCGAGTATCCGCACCTCACCGAGATGGCCGTCGAGCACGTCATGCAACCCGGCTACAACTACGGCGACGAGTTCGAGTTCGGCCTCGACCTGATCCTCGACGGCCTCGAACGGGCCCGCCACCCCGTGTGACCCGCTTTCCGGGCGCGAAGGACACCAGCCACCCCGGCTCCGCAACCAAGCCGAAGTCTGCCACGGCAACGAGACTGGTGATCCTGCCCGACGTCGCTTCGTCCAGCGGCAATCCGAGTCACCAGGACGAGTACGGTGCGGGCACCACCGGATCGACCGGCTCGGACACGAACAGCACGACCAGAATGCTTGCCACCAGCGCCACCGCGCCCCCGATCCGCGTGGACCACAGGCAAGCCGCCGACGGCTCCGGCCGACTTCCGGCAAACCGCCACCGCGGCGTTTCCCAGCCGAAGAGCACGCGGGGATGCAGCAGCCCCAACGTGCCCGCCATGGCGAGCACGCCCGCCCAGAAATCCCGCCCCACCGTGTCCTCCCCGAAGACGCGCCCCAGCACGAAGACCACGATCCCGGCCGCGGGGACAGCCAACTCCGCGCCGACCCGGACAATGCCGCGCCCCAGCGGCTCCGGCCGCCAGGTCCGTCGTTGATTCACCACTGCCCCAGCGTGCAGCCCGGCCCGACCGCCGGACCCCAACCCGTGCACGACCGGAGAACGGCATTGCTCACGCAAACAAGTCGACCAAGACACGTGTCGAGCGGGCTTCGGGCGGTATGCCTGCCGCACTTCGCGTTGGTCATGCCCTTGGTCACGCCGGGAAGCCCGCTCGCCGCCACCCGGTAGCGCAGGACGTCCTCGTGGTGCACGGCCTCCGGCGACGTCAGACATCGCATCTACCTGAAGGAGTCGGTGACCACTTCGCGAAAAGGGTGATCGTGTCCAGGAACCGTGTCGCGTGGTGGTGGAAGTCGGGATGGGGTGGCTCGGGGCAGCCGGGCAACTCTTCGGCTTGTGGCAGCAGGCTGAGCAACGCGTCGACGGTGTGGCGCTGGTGGGTCGGATTGTCTGGAACCGAGGGGAGCACTCCGACCGGTGTGCGCAGGGCGGAGATCTCGTCGTCGGTGACGCCGCGCAGTGTTCTGCCGGCCAGCAGTGCATTGATGGCCGTGGGTGAGGCGCCTTGCTCGGTGAGGCGGTGGCGGGCACGGGCATCGATATCGGGATCGCAGGCGGTCGCAGGCCAGGCCAGCACCAGCCGTGCGACGAAGTGCGGAAAGGTCAAGGCGAGCCGAACCGCCGGGGAACAGCCATTCGAGCCTGCCATGACGGTGATCGGCTGATTGGGTAGTGCCGCCGCGAGGTGGTCGACTTCGGCGGTCCAGGTGGATGGTCGAACCGGTCGATTGGGGGCCAGCACACCGAAGCCACGCTGTTGCAGGCCGGTCACGACGCCCGGTTGGTGCCAGAACCGCTCGGCGTCCATCTGTTCCCAGAGGCCGCCGTGGATGAGCAGCAGTGTCGTCAAGCCATGGACTCCCTTGCGCTGAAAGCGAAGATCATCACTATCCGACTTCAGGGATCCACACGGCGGGCGTCCGCCACACGCGGCTGCTGATCAGGCGGCCGGACATCCTGGCGCACGCGGCGGGACGCTCGTTCGTCCGCTGCGCAGGCACCGCTGGGTCGGAAGGGCTCGGCGAGCTGGGCGAGATACCCGTTGGGGTAATGGGGTTTGGCTGCCATCCCGAGGTCGCCGCTGTCGAACCGACGGTTGGGATCGTAGGTGTAGGTGCCGAGAAGATGGTCCCAGATCAGGGTGAACAGTCCGAAGTTGACATCCCCGATACCGGCCCACTTCAGGTGGTGGAACCGGTGGGCCTGGTTGAGCGCTAGCACAGCGCGCAGCCGCCCCACCCGATAGTCCACATTGGAATGCTGGAGAAGGAGTTGGACGGCGACGCAGAGGGCGAGTGCGTAGGCCACGCTGGTCGGCAAGCCGAGCAGCACCAGGGGTGCGACCCCGCCCGCGGTTTCCAGGGTCTGATGGAGCGGGTGCTTCATCAGGCCGTTGAAGCCGTAGGCGCGGGTGACGCTGTGGTGCACCGCGTGCAGCCGCCACAGCGCCGGGACTCGGTGGCTGGCCAGGTGGACCAGCGTGATGCCGAGGTCGGCCACGAGCACCGCGGCGAGCACCTGGAGCACGAACGGCCAGCCATGGGGCCAGACGCCGTCGATCGAAGCGACGGCGGTGAGCACGGGCAGCGCGGCGACGCAGGCAAGGGTGAGGGTCTCGTTCACCGCGGCGTGGGCGGCGTCGCGCCGATCGTCATCGCGCGGGGTGTTCCACTCCTCTCGGTAAGGCAGGACGCGTTCGGCGGCGAACGACGCCGCGATGGCGAGCAGCAGCAGGGTGAGCAACCAGAGCTTGGCGCCGCCTGCGGCGACGATGGCGATCCCGGTGCCGTTGATGGCCAAGAGCATGAACGGCGCGTAGCCGTACCGGACGAGTGTGCGCATGTCCTTGAGCCTGCGGGTCGACCAGCGTTCGGGCTTGAACAGACTCGCTGACTCATGGCACCGGTTCGTGCCAGTCCACGGCGCGTGCCAGCAGCGAAGGGGCGAGACCGAACATCTCGTGGCAGACGCGGGTGAGGTGCGCGCTGTCGGCGAACCCGGCGGCGTGCGCCGCATCGGTGAGGGTCCCGCCGTGCCGAGCGTGGTCGATCGCGCGCCGCAGACGCGCCCACCGCACGTAGGCACGGAACGGTAGACCGAGTTCGTCGGCGAACAGGTGACCGAGCCTGCTGGCCGAGATTCCGGCCGCCGCCGCGAGCTGTCCCAGGTGGACAGTGTGGTCCAGCATGGCGGGCAGCACGGCGACCGCCCGCCGCAGCGCAGGGTGCAACGGCGTCTCGTTGGGCGGGCCTGCGTCGGCGAGCTTGCCGAGAACCTGGCAGGCGCTTGGGATGTGGTCCAGGTTGCCGTCCAGGATGTCGTCGAGCAGCGGCCGCGCCGCCGCGGCCCACGCGGCGACGGAATCGACGGGCAGTCGCGTGCGCCGCACCCGCGCGGTCAATGCCTGACCGAACAGTCCGTCGGCGTCGATCCACGCCATGAGCCCCGCCGAGCCGCCTGCCAGTTCGTGTTCCGCGCCAGGCGGAATGACCGCCGCGCGGCCCTGCCATTCAGTGCCGGACTCGTCGCGCAGCCGCACCGGCTCGGCAATGGCGAGCACGAGTTGCACCGCGGCATGCCGGTGCCGATGCGCGACGCCCAGCTGACCGGCGTAGATCAACCGCCCGGGCTGGAGAGCCACTGTTCCCTGCCACATCGTCAACTCCTGTGTGGACGGTCGGGCGGTGTTGGTGATCACGTGGCGGGGTGGGCTGAACCGACACTCGCTCAGGCGGAGTCCTGCTCGCGCATCACGTCGACAAGCAAGGTGCTGTGCTTTCCGCTGCGCAACATCGGGTGGTCTCGGACATCGCGAAGGAAACTCGCGGTGGTGGCCACGCCGCGCCTGCCGAACCGACGCGCGCCCGCGCGGCGAACCAGCAGGCAACGTTCGACAGTCTCCGCGCGGACGTCGCCGTCCAGGAGGGTTCCCATGGACGCAGGGTAGGCCGACTCCACCTCACCCGTCAGCGTCGAAGCAACCCAAAGCCCTCTGAACTGGGCAAACAACCAGTTCAGAGGGCTTTGATCACCTGTCGGGCTGACAGGATTCGAACCTGCGACCCCTTGACCCCCAGTCAAGTGCGCTACCAAACTGCGCCACAGCCCGGCCACATCCGCTCTCACGAGTGCTGCGCAAGCCTAGCGCACGGCCGCCCAACACCCGGACACGGGTGCGGGGACCCGCCAGTGGCGAGTCCCCGCGTGATCCCCTCGGTCCTTCACCATTCCCCAACGGCGCCGGCACCAGGTCGACTATCGCCCGGCGCGCAGTGGGCTGCCACCGCCGGAAGTCGAGGGGTTCGGACCGACTTTCGTCGGTAGTGCCGGAAGGTCGGCCAGGACGGAGAAGCCGCCGTTCGGGAGTGGTTCGGCGCGGAAGGTGCCGCCGACGTTGTGGACGCGTTCGATGAGTCCTTCGAGGCCGGTGCCGCCGGAATCGACGGTATCGGCGGGGTGGCGGGGAGCGCCGTTGACCACGGAGACGATGATCCGCTGCGCATCGCGGACCAGGCGGATGTCCACGGGGGCGCCGGGGGCATGTTTGACGGTGTTCGTGAGGGCTTCCTGGACCACGCGGTAGACGGCGCGGCCGACTGCCGGGGTGCTGGAGTCGGCGGCGGGCTCTTCGGCGAAGGTGACGGCGAGGCCCGCGCCTCGGGCACGGGTGACGAGGTCGGGGAGGTCGGCGATGCCGCGCTGGTCGACGGCGGCGAGGCCGAGGGCGGCGCGCATCTCGGCGAGGGACTGTTTGGCGAGTTCACGCAGCCGGTCGGCGGTCTCCTTGGCACGCGGATCGTCGGTGGTCGCGGACAGCGCCGCGGCCTGGACGGCGATGAGGGTGGCGTGATGGCCGACGGCATCGTGGATCTCGCGGGCGATGCGGTTGCGTTCCTCGGCGCGGGCGCGGTCGAGGCGCGCCTCCAGCTCGGCCTTTCGGGCGCGCTCGACCTCGGCCAGGCTGGCGGCGAGGTCGCCGCGGAGGCGGACGAGGACACCCAGCGCCGCCGGGCAGCCGATCGCGACCAGCGCGAACATGAGGCTCATGATTCGATCCGCCACCGGCATGACCACGCTGAACTGGACCGGGATCGCGATCGCGAGGAACCCGACCACCACCCACACGGCGGCGGCGCGGATGCGGGGTGCCGTTCGCCCGATGCGGAACAGGGCGACGATCGCGGGCGGCCAGCCCAGGCCGCCGACGAGCGCGGGCAGGCACACCAGCATCACGAGCCACGGCAGGCGCAGCCGTAGCGGCAGCGCCAGGCAGGCGATCACGGCGGTGGGTACGGCGAAGGCGAAGGCGGTCGGATGCGACAGCAGCACCGCTGCCAGCGGGATGCCGACCACGAGCAGTTCACCTCCCAGGACGCGCGCGAGACGCGGCATACCGGACACCTCCGATCGGGAACACGGTCACGACCTGCCCTCGGACACCACGTCCACCCCATGCAGGAGCAGCGCGGCCTGCACCCGGTTCTGCACACCAAGCTTGGTCATCAGCGCGGACACATAGCTCTTCACCGTGGCCTCGGTAAGACCCAGGGCGGAGCCGATGGCCGCATTCGGCCTGCCGTCGGCGAGCAGGTCGAGGACCTGGCGTTCGCGGGCGCTCAGCGTGGCGATGGCCTGGGCCCGGTGCAGGGCGACGCCCGCGCCGCGCAGGCGGGGCAGGAGGCGGGCGGTGATCCGCGGGTCGAGGACGGCGCCGCCCGCGGCCAGGTCGAGGACAGCGCGGACAAGCATGTCCGGCTCCGCGTCCTTGAGCAGGAATCCCTGGGCGCCGAGTTCGAGCGCGCGGGCGACGTAGTCGTCCAGGTCGAAGGTGGTGAGCACGGCGGCGGCTGGGGCGTTCGGCATCGCCGCCAGCATCCGCAGCGCCGCCAGACCGTCGACGCCGGGCATCTGGACGTCCAACAGCACGACGTCGGGGCGGTGGCGGCGGACGGCGTCGACGGCGGAGGCGCCGTCCGCGGCCTCGGCGACGACCTCGATGTGGCCGCCCGCCTGCAGCAACACGCTCAGACCGTGGCGCAGCAGCGCCTCGTCGTCCGCCAGCACGACGCGTACAGGCATGATCCCCAACGCCCGACCTCCCGGCTCCCGTTGCGCAAGCCTAACCTTGGCCTGGTCAGAGCCGCGCCCCCGACAGGAGAGCCAACTGTGCCGATCGCCGACCTTGGTGACCGTCGACTGCACTACGTCCGCCGCGGCCAGGGCGCCCCGCTGCTGCTCATCCAGGGCATGGCGGGCCACGACCGGCTCTGGGGCGAGCCGTTCCTCGCCCTGCTGGAACGCGATTTCGACGTGGTCGCGTACAACCACCGCGGCATCGGCGAGAGCAGTTGGGCGGAGGGCCCGTTCACCGTGGCCGGGCTGGCCGACGACGCGGCGCGCGTACTCGGGGCGGTGGGCTGGTCGGACGCGCACGTGCTGGGGATCTCACTGGGCGGGATGGTGGCGCAGGAGCTGGCGGTGGCCCACCCCGACCAGGTCCGCACGCTCGTCCTCGGCTGCACCTACGCGGGCCCGGACGGCGGCGCCCTCGACGCGCCCGGACCCGCCCGCATGCTGGCCGCGATGAACACCGGCGACGCCCGGAAGTCGCTGCGCGCGGGCTACGAGGCGAACCTCTCCCCCGGCTTCCGCGCCGACGAGTCCCGCTACGCCGAGTTCCTGGACGTGACGCTGGCCGAGCGGGTGCCGGGGCCGGTGGTGCTGCTGCAGTTCCAGGCCGCCCTGGCGCACGACGCGGTGCGCGGGCTGCGGAAACTGGCCATCCCCACGCTCGTCGTACACGGCACCGAGGACGAGATGATCACGCCGATGAACGGCGCGCACATCGCCGGGCTGGTGCCCGGCGCGCGCCTGGAGATGCTCGACGGCGTCGGGCACCTGTTCTGGTGGGAGCGGCCCGAACTCAGCGCGAAGCTGGTGCGCGAGCACGCCCTCGGCTAGCTCTTGCGCTGTTTCTTCTCCCGCACGCGGACCGAGATCCGCACCGGGCTGCCGGTGAAGCCGAACTGCTCGCGGAACTTGCGCTCGACGAACCGCCGGTAGCCCGCCTCCAGGAACCCGCTGGTGAACAGCACGATTGTCGGCGGGCGGGTCTGCGCCTGGGTGGCGAAGAGGATCTTCGGCTGCTTGCCGCCGCGCACCGGCGGGGGTGTCGCGGCGACGAGGTCGGCCAGCCAGCCGTTGAGCTGGCCGGTGGACACCCGCTGGTCCCAGGAGTCGAGCGCGGTGCGCAGGGCGGGCGCGAGCTTGCGCACGGCGCGGCCGGTGAGCGCGGAGACGTTGACCTTCTCCGCCCACGGCACGCGGACCAGGCCGCGGTCGAGTTCGCGTTCCAACTGGTGCCTGCGGTCCTCGTCGACCAGGTCCCACTTGTTGAACGCGAGCACGCAGGCGCGCCCGGACTCCACGACCATGGTGAGCACCCGCAGGTCCTGCTCGGCGATCGGCTCGCTGGCGTCGAGCAGGACGATGGCGACCTCGGCGGACTCGATGGCCGCCTTGGTGCGCAGCGAGGCGTAGTACTCGGTGCCGCTGGCGAAGTTGACCCGCTTGCGCAGACCCGCGGTGTCGACGAAGCGCCACACCTGCCCGTCCAGCTCGACCAGCGAGTCGACCGGGTCGACGGTGGTGCCCGCGACCGCGTCGACCACCGCGCGGTCCTCGCCGCTGAGCCGGTTGAGCAGGCTCGACTTGCCGACGTTGGGCTTGCCGATCAGCGCGACTCGGCGGGGGCCGCCCTTGGCGCCGAAGGTCTCCTTCGGGGTCGCGGGCAGCGCGGCGAGGATGGCGTCGAGCAGGTCGCCGGAGTTGCGGCCGTGCAGCGCGCTGACCGGGAACGGCTCGCCGAGGCCGAGCGACCAGAGCGCGGCGGTGTCGGCGAGCAGGCGCTCGTCGTCGACCTTGTTCGCGACCAGGATCACCGGACTCTTCGAGCGGCGCAGCACCTTCGCGACGGCCTCGTCGGTGGCCGTGGCGCCGACGGTGGCGTCCACCACGACGACCACGGCGTCCGCGTGCGCCATCGCGTACTCGGCCTGCGCGGCGACGGCGCCCGCCAGGCCGTCCAGGCCGGGCTCCCAGCCGCCGGTGTCGAGCACGGTGAACCGGCGGCCGTTCCACAGCGCGTCGTAGGCGACGCGGTCGCGGGTGACGCCGGGGATGTCCTGCACGACCGCCTCGCGGCGGCCCAGGATGCGGTTGACCAGCGTCGACTTGCCCACGTTGGGCCTGCCGACGATGGCCAGCACCGGTTGCGGTGTGGCGCCGCCGTCATCGTCGTCGCCGAATCCGTCGGCGATCGCGTCCCACTCGGACTCGTCGGCCCAAGTGCCATCCAGCTCAGTCATGACTCCGCTTTCGTGTGCAGCGCACGCTGCTCGTCGAGTTCGTGGACCAGGTCGGCGAGCCGGACCCGGATCTGTTCGGTGGCGTCCGCGAGGCCGGGTCGGCCGCGGCCGACCCGCAGCTCGAACGGCTCGCCGACAAGCACGTCGACGACGGGACGCCAGCGCCTGCCGCTGCCGTCGGGCCGCCGCGTGCCGCGGGTGGCGACGGGCAGCACCAGCGCGCCGGACGAGCGGACCAGCCAGGCCGCGCCCGGCTCGGCCGCGGCGACGTCGCCCGTACCGCGCGTGCCCTCGGGAAACACGCTGACGAGACCGCCGTCGCGCAGCACGCCCACCGCGGCGAGCAGCGGCGTGCGGTCGGGCTCGCCGCGCCGGACGCCGATCTGCCCGATGGCGCGCAGGCCCCGGCCCGCGAGGCCGCGGAACATCTCCCGCTTGACCAGGAACACCGAGCGGCGCGGCAGCATTCCGAAGATGAGCTGCGGCTCGATCATCGAGCTGTGGTTGGCCACGAGCACCACCGGGCCGGTGCGGGGCACGTGGTGCAGTCCGCGCACCCGGACCCGGTACGCGGGGCGGAAGCACCAGCGGCCGATGACCCGGCACGTGTCGTGCAGCCAGGGCAGGGCGCCCTCGGGCAGACCGGTCACGCGCTCACCGTCCCGCCGACCGCGCGGCGGTGCCGCGCAGTCCCCGGTCGCGGACGATGTCGAGCAGCCGGTCGAGCACGGCCCGGATGTCCAGGTCGGTGGTGTCGATCTCCACCGCGTCGACGGCCGGGCGCAGCGGCGAGGCCGCGCGGGTGGAGTCGAGCCGGTCACGACGTTCCACGTCGGCCAGCGTGGCGTCCACTGTGGACGTACGGCCTTCGCGACTGTCCTGTTTGGTCCGCCGCGACGCGCGGGCGTCGGCCGATGCGGTGAGGTAGACCTTGAGGCCCGCGTCGGGCACCACGACGGTGCCGATGTCGCGGCCCTCGACCACGATGCCGCCGATCCGGGCCCTGGCCTCGCTGATGAGCTGCCGCTGGCGGGCCACCAGCAGCTCGCGCACCCGCGGCACGGCCGACACCGCGGACACCGCGAGCGTCACCTTCCGCCCCCGAATCTCCGCGGCGACGTCCTCCCCGGCCAGGCGCACGTCCGCGTGGTTCGGGTCGGTCCCGATGTGCAACTCGGCCTGCTCGGCGACCCGGAGCACGGCCGCGCCGTCGGCCGGGTCGACGCCGTCCCGCAGTACGGCGAGGGTGATCGCGCGGTACATCGCGCCCGTGTCGAGGTAGCCGGAGCGCAGCGTGGCCGCGAGCCTGCGGGCGACGGTGGACTTGCCGGTGCCCGAGGGTCCGTCCAGCGCGACGACACCACGAAGCTCACCCTGTCCCACCGCGACTGCCTCCTCTTGCGGATGCCTGTACCAGCGGTCCATTCTGCCTGGCGGCCTCCGCGGACCTCCGGCCGGCCGACGTCGGTGACGGGCGCCACTTTCTGTCGGTGGGTGCGGCTACCGTCGCGGCATGACCGAGATCGCCCACAGCCCCACCGACTGGGTAGCCCACCACACCGCCCGCTACCTGGCCTCCGACGGCGCGGATGGCCACCTGTTCAACGGCTATCCGACGCTGCTGTTGACCACGCTGGGCAGGCGCTCGGGCGTGCGGCGGTGCACGCCACTGATCTACGGCCGCAGCGGCGAGGACTACCTGCTGGTCGCGTCGAACGGCGGTGCGGCCGCGCATCCGGCGTGGTACCTGAACCTGCTCGCCGAGCCGCGGGTGGGCGTCCAGGTCCTCGGGGACGTGTTCACCGCGCGAGCGGTGACGGCGGAGCAGGCGGCGAAGCCCGCGCTGTGGGCGGAGATGGTGCGGGTGTTCCCGACCTATGCCTCCTACCAGCGCAAAGCGGACCGCGAGATCCCGGTGGTGGTGCTGACCCGCTCCGCCAACTCGTCGAGATGATCAGGCGCTGCTGTTTGCTCGACTAGGCGGCTGCGTCGAATCGGAGCAGCCGGATCGGGCGATCCAACCGGTCGGCGGTCCAACCTGGTCGGGCGATCCAACCCGGTCGGCGATCCAACCCGGTCGGGCGGGCGATCCACCTAGGTCGGCGGTGCCGCCGAATCACGGGATCCAGCCACGGTCACGCGATCCGATCACGTCACGCGGGTCGGTGATGACGCCGCGCGGCCGGTTGTCGTTGCCGCGGATGGGCAGCGAGCCGAGGTCGAGGTCGACGTCGCGCATCGTGCGCGCGGTGACGAACAGGCTCTCGTCATCGCGGCTCCCTCCGCCGGACGGGTCACACGAGGAACATGCGCCCACACCCGCCCGACGGCGACTCGATCAGTGACCGGGTTCGCCGGACACCGCGACCTCGGCTGGCACACTGGGACCGCCACGCCGCGTAGGCCCGCCAGGCACCACGGTCTCGGCAGGCTCGCCAGACTCTGCGGGCTCGCCAGGCACGGCAAACCGGCCGGGCTCGGCAATGTCGTCGTCAAGCTCGGCAACACCGCCAGACCCAGCAACTTCGCCGACCTCGGCAACACCGCCAGACCCAGCAACGTCGCCGACCTCGGCAACGTCGCCAGACTCTGCAACTTCGCCGAGCGCGGCAACGCCGCCAGGCTCGGCCTGCACCGCGACACTGGCGGGAGTGGCCGCCACTGCCACCTCCCCGAGCGCCGCGATCGCCGCGCGAAGCTGGTCATCGCTCAGGTAAGGCGCGGGGCCGAAGCGCAGGTACTCGCCTCGGCTGTCGGTCGAGACGCCGCGGTCGGCGAGGGCGCGCTGGAACTCGGCCGCCCGGGGCGAGCGCAGCGACAGGAAGCCGCCGAAAGCCGTGCGGGTGACGCCGCGGTCGCGGGTGACGACCGCCGGGGGCAGGTCGAGGTCGTCGAACGCGGCGAGCAGGACGTCGTTCTGGTGCAGGGAGGTCGCACGGAGCACTGCGGGCGTGAGCCCGTGTTCGGCGAAGAAGTCGATCACCCGCGCGGCGCGGTAGTGGCTGGCCGGGTCGTAGGTGGCGCCCGCGAACCGGGTTGCGCCGGGACCGTAGGCGACGAGATCGGGGTCCTTCTCGTCGGCGAGGGCGGCGAATTCGGCGAACCACCCCGTGATGACCGGCCGCATCCGCTGGGCGTGCGGGGGCAGCCGCAGGAAGCAGTTGCCCTCGCCGAGCTGCAGATACTTGTACCCGCCGCCGACGACCCAAGCGTCGGCCAGACCCGAGTCCGACAGCGACACGGGAACGACGCCGAGCGCGTGGTAGGCGTCGACCAGCAGTTCCGTGCCCGCGCGGGCGCACGCGGCGGCCAGCTCACCGAGATTCGGCACGATCCACGACGTCTCGAACAGCACCGACGACACCAGTACCGCGGCCGTGCGGTCGTCCACTTCGGACGCGAGCCGCTCGGCGAGGGTGGCCGCGGGCAGCGCGGGCACCCGCACGACCTCGACCACGTCCTCGGCGAGTCGGGCGAGTTGCCTGCGTAGGGTGTGGAATTCGCCGTCGGTGGTCACCAGCCGGGGCCGGGCGGCGAGGTCCACAGCGGACAGGAAGCGGATCACCAGCTCGTGGGTGTTGGCTCCCAGGGCGATGTCGCCGTCCCGGTCGCCGAGCAGCGCGCGGTAGGCCGAGCGCACCCGGTCGGCCTTGGCGAACGCGCGCTCCCACTTCTCGTCCACGGTGGCCGCGGCGTCGTCGAACGCCTCGACCTGGCCTTCCCTGGCGACGTCCGGCCACGCCTGGTGGGAGTGCCCGGTCAGCAGCAGCCGCTCGGCCACCCGGAACCGCGTGTAGTGCTGGGCCAGCTCCGCGGGCCTCACAGCTCGCCCCGCACGGCCCACAGGTCGGGGAAGGCAGGCGTGAACAGCGTGCCGCGCAGGTAGGCCGCGCCCGGCGAGCCGCCGGTGCCGATCTTGGCGCCGATGGTGCGCTCCACCATCTTCACGTGTCGGTAGCGCCACTCCTGCAGGCCCTCGTCCAGGTCGACCAGGTGCTCGACGACCGTGGACGGGCCGGAGTCGTCGGCGTAGACGGCGAGCAGCACTCGCTGCAGTTCGAGGGAGGGTTCGGCGGGCTTGGTCACATCGCGCTCCAGCAGGGCTGTCGGGACGGCATAGCCGTGCACGGCGAGATAGGCGAGGAAGGCATCGAACACCGAGGGGCGGGCCATGGCGCCCGCGATCCGGGTCCGCTGCTCGCCGCCTTCGGGGTAGTGCGCGAACGCGTGCTCGTCGCGCCTGCCGAGCACCGCCTCCAGCTCGCGGAACTGCGCGGACTGGAAGCCGCTGGACGCCTCCAGCCGGAGCCGGAAGCTGGTGAACTGGCGCGGGGTCATGGTCTCCAGCACGTCGATCTGCGCGACCACGACCTTGAAGATCGTCAGCACCCGGCGCAGCGTGCGCACGGCGTGCGCGGTGTCGCCGTCGACCAGCTTGACCTGCAGGTGCGCCAGTTCGTGCAGGAGCTGCTTGAACCACAACTCGTAGACCTGGTGGATGACGATGAACAGCAGTTCGTCGTGCTCGTCGGAGCGAGGGTGCTGGGCGTCGAGCACGTCGTCGAGGGCGAGGTATGAGGTGTAGGTCAGCGCGGCGGTGGTGTCCGCCGATGGCTCGGTCACAGAATCATCACTCCGTTGGACTACGGGATCGCACGCGCGGCGAAGTGTATGTGACGCGGACGAGCCTACTGCGCGGCCGAGAATTGTCGGTGGTCGCTGCGAAGATCCCCGCCATGACCGACGAAGCCTTCTGGCGGCTGATCGAGCGAGCCGCCGAGCAGCCTGGCGACCTCGACGAGCGCACCGAGTGGCTCGCCGAGGAGCTGACGCGGCTGCCGGTGCCGCAGATCGTCGACTTCGCCCGCAAGCTGTCGAGTGTGCGGCTGCGCGCCGACACCTGGACCCTGTGGGCCGCGGCCGGGCTGATCCAGGACGGCTGCTCGGACGACGGCTTCTGGTACTTCCAGCTCTGGCTGCTGAGCCTGGGCCGGGCCACCTTCGAGCGCGTCGTGGCCGAGCCGGACGCCCTCGCCGAGGTCGATGCGGTGCGGGCGCTCGCGCGCAAGCCGATGAACGCCTGGTCGGACCAGGACTGGCCCGAGTGGGAAAGCCTCGACTTCGCCGCGCACGAGGCACACCAGGAGGTCACCGGGCGCGACTGCGGCCTGGACGAGGCGCTGGGCGCGGAACTCCCGGTCGCCCCGGACCCAGCAGGCGAGGACTGGGACGCGGCAGACCCGGAGGAGGTCGCGCGCCGCCTGCCCCGGTTGACCGCGCTGTTCTCCGGCCGTCAGGTGAGTGACGGCAGTTCGGACAGTGCCCTCTCGATCTCGCTGTCGGCGGGCTCGTGATCCACCATCTCCCCCGCCAGGTAGGCGCCGTAAGCGGGCAGGTCCAGGTGCGCGTGCCCGCACAGCGCGGTCAGGATCACCTTCTCCTCCCCCGATTCCTTGCACCGCAACGCTTCCCGCACGCATTCCGCCAACGCGTGGGTCGGCTCCGGCGCCGGGATGATCCCCTCCGCCCGCGCGAACCGCACTCCCGCGGCGAAGCACTCCGACTGTCCGATCGCGACCGCGTCGATCAGGCCGAGTTCGTAGATGTGCGAGAGCAGCGGCGACATGCCGTGGTAGCGCAGTCCGCCCGCGTGGATCGGGTCGGGGATGAACCCGTGTCCCAGGGTGTGCATCTTGAGCAGTGGCGTGAGCCCGGCGGTGTCGCCGAAGTCGTAGGCGTAGACGCCGCGGGTGAGCGACGGGCAGGCGGCGGGCTCGACCGCGCGGATCGCGGGCGCCATCCGGCCCGCCAGCTTCTCCCGCAGGAACGGGAAGACGAGGCCGCCGAAGTTGGAGCCGCCGCCCGTGCAGCCGACGATCACGTCCGGGGCGTCCCCCGCCAGGGCGAACTGCTTGATGGCCTCCTCGCCGATCACGGTCTGGTGCAGCAGCACGTGGTTGAGCACGCTGCCCAGCGCGTACTTCGCGTCCGGGTCGGCGGCGGCCATCTCGACGGCCTCGCTGATCGCGATGCCGAGGCTGCCGGTGGAGTCGGGGTGCTCGGCGAGCACGGCGCGGCCCGCGGCGGTCAGCTCCGACGGGCTCGGATGCACGGTGGCCCCGTAGGTCTCCATCATCAGCTTCCGGTACGGCTTCTGGTCGAACGACGCCCGCACCTGCCAGACCTCGCACTCCAGGCCGAACACCGAGCAGGCGAACGCGATCGCGCTGCCCCACTGGCCCGCGCCGGTCTCGGTCGTCAGCTTCGTGACGCCCTCGCGCGCGTTGTAGAACGCTTGCGGCACCGCGGTGTTCGGCTTGTGCGAGCCGACCGGGCTGACGCCCTCGTACTTGTAGTAGATCCGCGCGGGCGTGCCGAGCGCGCGCTCCAGCCGGTGCGCGCGGAACAGCGGCGACGGGCGCCACAGCCGGTAGACGTCGAGCACCTCGTCGGGGATGTCGATGTAGCTCTCCCCGGACACCTCCTGGGCGATCAGCGCCTGCGGGAACAGCGGCGCCAGGTCGCTCGGCCCGATGGGCTGCCCGGTGCCGGGGTGCAGCGGCGGGGGCGGCGGCTCGGGCAGGTCGGGAATGACGTTGTACCACTGGGTCGGCATGTCCGACTCGTCGAGCAGGAACTTGGTCCGACCGGCCATGGCGGCCTCCCGAGCAGCAGTGGGCGCGACGCCAGCAACGCTAGGACCGCGGGACCCACGCGGCCAGTGGGCAGGTTGTTACGGTGGTGGGGTGAACGTCGAGGTGACCCCACTGCCCGGGATCGGCACGCGCCAGGACTTCGTCTCGCGGTCGGGGCGGCGGATCGGGGTGATCACCTACCGCGATGGGCACTTCGACCTGATCGTGTCGAAACCGGACGACCCGGATTCGTGCGTGGCGTCGATCCCGCTGACGGTCGAGGAGTCCGGCGCGCTGGCCAACCTGCTCGGGGCCCCCCACCTCGTCGCCCAGTTGGAGGAGGCGCACCGCGAGGTCACGGGCGTGACCACCCGGCAGCTCCCGCTCGCCCCGCGCTCGCCGTTCGACGGACGCACGCTGGGCGACACGGCGCTGCGCACGCGCACGGCGGTGTCGGTCGTCGCGGTGGTGCGCGGTGGCACCGTGCATCCCTCGCCCCGCCCGGACTTCGCGCTGAGCGGCGGCGACATGCTGGTCACGGTCGGCACGGCGGACGGTTTGGCGCGCGCCGTCGACGTCCTCGAACACGGCTGAGTCCGCGCGCGTGCACACCACGGCGGTCGCTCTCATCGAGCTGGGAGCGGTCTTCTTCGGTCTCGGCCTGCTCGGCAGGCTCGCGTGGCGGATCGGCATCTCCCCCATCCCGCTGTACCTGGTGGGCGGACTCGCGTTCGGCGCGGGCGGTGTCATCCCGCTGGCGGGAATCGAGGGGTTCACCGAGATCGCGGGTGAGATCGGCGTCGTCCTGCTGCTCCTGCTGCTCGGCCTGGAGTACTCGGCCGCCGAGCTGGTCACCGGCCTGCGCCGGTCGTGGATGGCCGGGCTGCTGGACCTCGTGCTCAACGCCCTGCCGGGCGCGGCGGTGGCGCTGATCCTGGGCTGGGGCCCGGTCGGCGCGCTCGCCATGGCCGGGGTCACCTACATCTCGTCGTCCGGCATCATCGCGAAAGTCCTCGGCGACCTGGGCAGGCTGGGCAACCGGGAGACCCCGGTGGTGCTGTCGATCCTGGTGTTCGAGGACTTGGCGATGGCGGTCTACCTGCCGATCCTCACCGCGCTGCTGGCGGGCGCGACACTGCTCGGCGGGCTTACCGCGGTGGGCATCTCGATGGTCGTGATCACGGTGGTGCTGGTGGTGGCGCTGCGGTTCGGCCGGTTCGTGTCGATGGTGGTGGACAGCCCGGAGCCGGAGGTGTTCCTGCTGCGCGTGCTCGGCGCGGCGCTGCTGGTGGCCGGGGTCGCCTCGCAGTTGCAGGTGTCCGCGGCGGTCGGCGCGTTCCTGCTCGGCATCGCGATCTCCGGGTCCACCGCGGAGAACGCGACCAAGCTGCTGGAGCCGCTACGCGACCTGTTCGCGGCGATGTTCTTCGTGGTGTTCGGGCTGAACACCGATCCGTCGACGATCCCGTCGGTGCTCGGCTATGCGATCGCACTGGCTGTCGTCACCACGATCACCAAGGTCGCGACCGGCTGGTGGGCCGCGCGACAGCAGGGCATCGCCCGGATGGGCCGGGCCCGCGCGGGCGCCGCCCTGGTGGCCCGCGGCGAGTTCTCCATCGTCATCGCGGGCCTCGCGGTCGGCGCGGGTGCGGTCGACAGCCAACTCGCGGCGCTGGCCACCGCCTATGTGCTGCTGATGGCCATCCTCGGCCCGGTCGCGGCCCGCGTGGTCGAGCCGGTGGCCCGGGCGCTGCAACGCAAGGTCCGGCCCGCGGAGTCAGCGACCTGACTCCGGCGCCGGAAGTCAACTACCGAGGTCGGCCAGTAGCAGCCCACTGCGCGGTTTCGGCGTGAAGTACGTGCTCTTGCGCGGCATCCGCCTGCCCGCCGCATGGACCGCCAAGACGTCCGCGAGCGGCACCGGGGCGAGCCGCAGGACCGCGTCCGCGCCGGCGCCCGGGTCGCGGCCATCGGGCAGGGCGCGCACCTGGGGGCCCTCCGGGTCGAGCCCGAGTGCCTTGTGCAGCAACAGGTTCTCCACCACGGCGTGATCGATCCGGGGCCGCGATTCGTGATCATCCGGCGGCGGCAGCACCACCGCGAACCGCCGCGCCCCGCACTCAACGACGACCGAGCCGGGCACCGTGGGCGCGGTCGTGTCCGGCGCGTCGCGGATGTCGAGGCCGACGCGGTGCCACGCCGCGCGCAGTGCGTTGGCGTCCAGGCCGGTGCCGGTGAGCACGCGGTGGAAAGCACCGATGCGCAGGCCCGGTCCGGCGGTGATCAGCGCGAGCAGTCCGTCGAGATCGGCCTCGGCGGCGGCCGCGACCCGGTGGTTGCCGTCCGCGACCAGCAGCGGATGGGCCGCCGCGACGGTCAGCAGGGTGTCGCGCACCAAGCCCGGGCCGAGCAGCCACACGCGGTGCCGCCTGCCCGAGGAGTCCACAGTGGACACCGCGGGTGCGCCGGCGCCCGCGATGGCCTCGCGGACCGCGTCGGTCAGCCGGTCCCCGCCTGCGACCGGGACCAGCAGCGCCGCGCTGGTGGCGCAGCCGAGTCCGGCCAGCACCCTGGCCCGTTCGGCGACCACGTCGGGGTAGACCTGTTCGCTGTGCCGGACGCGGTTGCGCCCGTCGGCGCCGACCGCGGCCGGGTCGACCATGCACAGCAGCCCGGTCGCCGCGCCGTCTGGACCGTCCACTTCGTACGGTGCGACGATGTCGGCGACCGGCCGGTATGCCACCCGCACCAGGTCGAGCAGGGTGCGGCGGGCGGCGGGCAGCGCGTCGGTGAGGCTGAGTCCGTCGGCCAGCGCGGCGGGCGTGCGATGCGGGTGTTGCACGGCCAGCAGCGTCTCGCGGGCCGCGCCGGGGCGGGCCAGCGCGTCGGTCACCTGCCGGGGTTCGGCGAACTCGTCGACGTCGGGGCCCGGCACCTCGGTGCGGACGACCCACCCGCGGCTGATCGGCCGCACCCACCCCGCGGCACCGCGGTCAGACATCGGCTGCCAGCAGGTAGACGACGACCGTGTCGCCGTCCCCCGGCTGGAAGCGCAGCGACCGGGTGGCGTCGGGGAGCGTGGCTTTGGGCACGCCGGTGACCTCGCCGTCGGCGGGGCGCCAACCCTGGTCGGCGTCGCTCGCCGGGTTGCGGAACTCGCCGCTCGCCCGTGTCGGTTCGGGCAGTCCGTTGGTCGTGCGGAACGCGGGCAGCGCGGCGCGGGGCAACCGGACCCGGGCGGCGAGGTGCCACTCCTGGAAGTACGAGTACCAGCCCGCCAGCAGCTCGGCCTCCGGCGGGAAGGTCAGGTCGGCGACCTTGCCCACCTCGACCAGCGACACCTCGCGCGGCCGGTCACCCAGGGTGACGGGCTGGCCGGGGGGCGCGCACCCCGCGAGCAGCAGCGCCACCACCACCACGAGCAACGCGCGCACGGCTACAGACCCACGGCGCCGTAGAGGGTGCCGACCTCCGGCCGGTTGAGCGCGCGAATCGAGCCGGGCCGCTGGTTGCCGAGCCGGACCTCGCCGATCTGGGTGCGCACCAGTTTGAGCACCGGGTGGCCGACTTCCTCCAGCAGGCGCCGCACGATGTGCTTGCGGCCCTCGTGCAGCACGATCTCGACCAGCGCCTTGCCCGCGTAGTTGTCGACCAGCTTGAACGAGTCGGCCCGGGCGGGGCCGTCTTCGAGTTCGACGCCGTCGCGGAGCCTGCGGCCGACGTCGCGGGCGACCGGGCCGGACACCTCGGCCAGGTAGGTCTTGAGCACGCCGTAGGACGGGTGCATGAGCCGGTGGGCCAGGTCGCCGTCGTTGGTGAGCAACAGCAGGCCCTCGGTCTCGGCGTCGAGGCGGCCGACGTGGAAGAGCCGGTCGGCGCGGTCGCGCACGTAGTCGCCCACGCAGGGGCGGCCGCGGTCGTCGTCCATGGTGCTGTGCACGCCGCGAGGCTTGTTCAACGCGAGGTACACGCGGTCCTCGCGGACCACCACGCGAACCCCGTCGACGTGAATGACCGCGTTCTCGGGATCGACGCGCTTGCCTTGCTCGCGCACGACCTCGCCGTCGACACTCACCCGGCCTTGATCGATCAGATCCTCGGCCGCCCGCCGCGAGGCCACTCCCGCACTGGAGAGGACCTTTTGCAGCCGGATGCCTTCCGGGCTACTGGACATCGTCAATCGCATCCACTTCTGGCAACAGCGGAGCGATCGGGGGCAGGTCCGTCAACGCGGACAGTCCCAACCGCTCCAGGAACAACTCGGTGGTCCGGTACAGGATCCCACCCGTCTCGGTGTCGGTGCCGGTCTCCTCGATGAGACCGCGGACCACGAGGGTCCGAATCACGCCGTCGACGTTCACACCGCGCACCGCCGCCACCCGCGACCGGGTGACCGGCTGCCGGTAGGCGATGACCGCGAGGGTTTCCAGCGCCGCCCGGGTGAGCTTCGCCCGCTGCCCGTCGAGCAACAACTTCTCGACGACCGGCGCGTACCGGTCCCGAGTGTAGAACCGCCACCCGTCACCCGCGCGACGCAGGTCGATTCCGCTGCCCTGCTCGGTGTAGCGGGCCGCGAGCCTGCGCAGCGCCGACCGCACCCGCGCGACACTCTGGTCGACGGCGGTGGCCAGCACCTCGTCTTCGGCGGGCGCGTCGACCACGAGCAGCACCGCCTCCAGCGCCGAGTCGAGATCGGCGTCGTCGGTGAGATCGGGAAACCGAGTACTTCCGTCACCCTCCTCGACCACCAAGTCGTCGGTGTCGGGCTGGTCGGCCGCACCGCTGCACTCCACCTCCCCTGCGAAACCCATCTCCTGCTGGGCACCCCCACGCTCCACGGACTCCTGGTCGACACCCCACTCCATCGACGCGGACCCACCCGGTTCCCGCCCAGCCGCACCCGGCACCGACCCGGACCCACTCACGTCACTGTCCACATGCACCTCATCCATCCACAGCCAAACCGACCCCACCCCATCCCGCCCCCACTACCGATAGACTGGAGCAGGGCAGGCCCCCTAGGGTGGGCGGGGACGTGTCACGGGGTCGTTTTGGGCCAAGAGTGTTGTTTTCGGGCGGTTCTGGTGGTCCGGTTCGGGGACGGGGCCATCCGGGGTGGCTCATGGTGGGGTCGGGTGTGGCCACCGATCGGGGCGCGCCGATCTCATCCGGGACGTCCTTCCGGGCGTTGGTCCGTGTGCGTGGGGTCACCCGTAGTCCTCATCCTCGGCAGCCGCGGGCACCGCGGCGGCCTCGACCGCGCCGCCAGTCCACTCCACAAGCAGTTCGCCCAGCGGTTCGGGCTGTTCGAACAGGACCGTGTCCTCGCGATACAGCTCCAACAACGCGAGGAACCGCGCCACCACCTCGTACGTGTGCTCGCAGCCCGCGATCAGCTCACCGAAACTGGCCCGGCCCGCCTCCGCGAGCTTCACGCGCAGCAAGGCTGCGGTCTCGCGGATCGACACCGCGCCCATGTGCAGGTGGTCCAGCGACACCGACGGCGGCGGCTTCGGCCGGAACACGGCGGCGGCGATCTCGGCGAAGCGTTGCGGGTCGACGCCGAGCATGACTTCGGGGAGCAGGTCGGCGAAGCGGTCCTCCAGGGCCACCGACCGCGGGTAGCGCCGCAGCGCCACCGCCTCCAGTTCCGCGAACAGCGCCGCGACCTGCTTGTACGCCCGATACTGCAGCAACCGGGCGAACAGCAGGTCCTTGGCCTCCAGCAGCGCGAGGTCGTCCTCGTCCTCGACGTCGCCCGCGGGGAGCAGTCTGGCGGCTTTGAGGTCGAGCAGGGTCGCGGCGACGACGAGGAACTCGGTGGTCTCGTCCAGGTTCCAGTCGTCGCCGAGGGAGCGGATGTGGGCGATGAAGTCGTCCGTGACGCGGTGCAGTGCCACCTCGGTGACGTCCATCTGGTGCTGCGAGATCAACTGCAGCAGCAGGTCGAACGGGCCCTCGAAGTTGGCCAGCCGGACGGTGAACCGCCCGCCCGGCACCGGCTCCGCGCCCACGGGCAGGTCGGCCACCGCGGTCACGGCCCGCTGTCCTGGCGCAGCCGCCGCACCAGCACGGACTCCTCGCCGTGCGCCGCCAGGTCGGCCAGGATCACCGCGACCGCCTCCCGCACGACGCGGCCGCGGTCGACGGCGAGGCCGTGGCTGGCCCGCAGGTCGAGGCGGGCGTGTTCGAGGGCGAGCAGTTCCTCGTCGGAGACATAGACGGTGATCTTGGCACTGTGCTTCTGCCGGGGCGTGGGCGGCGGCGCCGGGCGGCGCGGGGCCGCACCCGGATCGAACCAGTCGGCCCCCGCCTGCGGGCGGAACAGCTCCGGCGAGGTCACCGGGCGATCACCTCACGGGCGAGCTGGCGGTACGCCTTCGCGCCGGTCGAGCGCGGCGCCCAGGTGGTGATCGGCTCACCCGCGACCGTGGTCTCCGGGAACCGGACCGTGCGGTTGATCACCGCGTCGAAGACGGTCTCGCCGAACGCCTCGACCACGCGGGCCATGACCTCGCGCGAGTGCAGGGTGCGCGGGTCGAACATGGTGGCCAGGATGCCGGTGATCTCCAGCTTCGGGTTGAGCCGCTCGCGCACCTTCTCGATGGTGTCGATCAGCAGCGCCACCCCGCGCAGGCTGAAGAACTCGCACTCCAGCGGGATGAGCACCCCGTCGGCGGCGGCGAGCGCGTTGACGGTGAGCAGGCCGAGCGAGGGCTGGCAGTCGACCAGGATGAAGTCGTACTCGGCGAGCATCGGGCGCAGCGTGCGCAGCAGGGTGTGCTCGCGGCCGACCTCGGTGACGAGTTGCACCTCGGCCGCCGACAGGTCGATGTTGCTCGGCAGCAGGTCCATGTTGTCCACGCACGTGCGGATGACGACGTCGCCGATGCTGACCGACCGCTCGATGAGCACGTTGTAGATGGTGCGGTCGAGCTGGTGCGCGGGGATGCCCAGGCCGACCGACAGCGCGCCCTGCGGGTCGAAGTCCACCAGCAGCACGCGCCTGCCGAACTCGGTGAGCGCGGCGCCCAGGTTGATGGTCGAGGTGGTCTTGCCCACGCCGCCCTTCTGGTTGCAGATGGCCAGCACCCGCGCGGGCCCGTGCGTGCTGAGCAGCGCGGGCTCGGGGATGTGCCGCCGCGCCCGGCCGCCGGGACCGACACCGTTGCCGGTCACGTCGTCGGACTGGTCGTCGTCGGCGGCCCTGGTGGGCGGTGCGATGCTCAACTCCACCGCACCGCCGCGCCGCTGCTCCGAGGGCGGGAGTGTCGACATGGCGATCTAGCTCCTTGTCGCCTGCGATCCTGACAAGCGCAGCGTAAGGGGGGCCGCCGCGCCCACCAACGCGGCTCGCCGCAGCGCGCTCAGGTCTGCGCGCGGGTCGCCGCGCCGAGCACGGAGTCCAGCAGACCGGGGAAGGCCAGGTCGAGGTCGTCGCGGCGGACCGACAGCCAGCGCTGGTTGCCGTCGGGACGGGTGTGGGTGACACCGGACTCGCGCAGCACGCGCAGATGCTGCGACAACGTCGACTTGGCGACCGAGACGGCCAGGTTTCCGCAGGCCAGCTCGCCCGCGGCGGCGAGCTGGCCGACCACGGCGAGCCGGGTGGGGTCGCTGAGGGCGTGCAGCACCGCGGGCAAGGTCAGCTCCGCGGTGGTCGGTTCGTCCAGTTCGCCCATCGGCGCACCTCCCGGGCGCACAGGGTAGGCCAGAGTGTCCGGTTGGCGGTACTCATCCGTCCGCCGGGTAGCGCACCCCGAGCGCGTGCCGGGCGCCGTCCATCAGCGCCATGATCGCCACGGTGTCGGCGAGCGGGACGAGCGGGCTCTGCGCCAGACCCGCGCGCAGGCACCGCTCGACCTCGGCGACCTGCGGGCCGTAGCCGTTGCCCGCGAGCGCTCCGTCGTGCGTATCGGTGCCCTCCGGGGTCCATACGGTGAGCGTGCGCGGCTGGTAGAGCGGCGTGGCGAACGCCAGCCAGCCCGCGCTGCCGACGACCAGCGCGGTGCGCGGCGTCGTCGCCTCCGTGGTGCAGGAGACGTGGGCGAAGCGGTCGTCGGGGTAGGACCACTGCATGGCGAGCGTCGCGTCCGAACCGGTGGGCGAGAGCGTCCCGGTGGTGGCGACGCCCTGGGGTGCGCCGAGGAACAGCCACGCGAAGGTCGCCGGGTAGACGCCGAGGTCGAGCAGCGCGCCGCCGCCCGCGGCGAGGTCGAACAGCCGGTGGCCCGGGTCGAACGGGAACCGGGCGCCGAGGTCGGCGGTCACACTGCGCACCGTGCCGATCCGCCCGCCCGCCGCGATCTCCAGACCGCGCCGGACCAGCGGGTTCATCCGCATCCACATGGCCTCCATGCAGAACACGTCCCGCGCGGCCGCGGCGGCCACCACCTCGCGGGCCTGCGCGGCGGTCAGCGTGAACGCCTTCTCCACCAGCACCGCCTTGCCCGCCTCGATCGCGAGCAGGGCGTGCTCGTGGTGCTGGGCGTGGGTGGTGGCGATGTAGACGACGTCGAGGTCCGGGTCGGCGACGAGGTCGGCGTAGGAGCCGTACGACCGCGGCACGCCCAGCGCGTCGGCGAACACGCGAGCGCGACCGGCGTCACGGGCGCCGACGGCCACCACCTCGCTGTCGGGGGACGCCTGGATGTCGGCGCCGACCACGGCCGCGATCCGGCCCGCACCAAGGATTCCCCAGCGCACGGGCCGATCGACGGGGAGAGCGGCCGGCACCCGACGACCCTAGCCCAGGGCCCGCGGGTGAGCGGTGGCGTAGACCTCGCGCAGCGTGTTCACCGTGACCAGGGTGTAGATCTGCGTGGTGGTCACCGACGCGTGCCCGAGCAGTTCCTGCACGACGCGCACGTCCGCGCCGCCTTCGAGCAGGTGCGTGGCGAACGAGTGCCGCAGGGTGTGCGGCGACACCGGGACGCCGATGCCTGCCACCTCGGCGGCAACCTTGAGCGCGTTCCACGCGCTCTGCCGCGAGAGCCTGCCGCCGCGCACGTTGAGGAACACCGCCGGGGTGCCGCGCCCGCGGGCGGCGAGCCCGGGCCGGGCGCGCACGAGGTAGGCGTCGAGGGCGTCGAGCGCGGGCCTGCCGATCGGGACCAGCCGCTGCTTGCCGCCCTTGCCGTCGAGCAGCACCGTGCGGTCGACCGCGTCGATGTCGTCCAAGTCCAGGCCGACAGCCTCGGAGATGCGGGCGCCGGTCGAGTAGAGCACCTCCAGCAGCGCGCGGTCGCGCAGCACGCCGGGGCCCTCGCCGGTCGGGGTGTCGAGCAGCCGCAGTACGTCGTCGACCGGCAGCGCCTTGGGCAGTCGCCGCGGCGGCGTCGGCGGCTTCACCGTGCGCGCCGCGTCGTGGTCGATCAGCCCTTCCCGCACGGCGAACCGGTGCAGACCCCGCACCGCGACCAGCGCCCGCGCGGCCGACGCCGCGGCCAGCGGCGGGTGGTCGGCACCGCCCTCGCGCAGCCCGGCGAGAAACCAGGACACGTGCCGCTCCCCCACCCCGGCCAGGTCGCCGATCCCTTGGGCGGCAAGGTGATCGAGGTAGCGGCGCAGGTCGCGGGTGTAGCCGTCGAGGGTGTTGGGCGAGGTGCCCCGCTCGACGGCAAGATGGTCGAGATAGCCGCGCACGACGTCGGCGACCGCGGTCAGCGCACACCTCCCAGCGCGTCGGCGAGCGGGACGTGCGCCAGGCCGTGCGCCGCGGCGACCTCGGCCAGCACCACCGCGCCGCCCGCGACGTTGACCCCGCGGGCCAGCGCCGGGTCGGCCGCGACGGCCTCGGCCACGCCCCGGTCGGCCAGGGCCAGCACGTAGGGCAGGGTGACGTTGGCCAGCGCGCGGGTCGAGGTGTTCGGCACCGCGCCGGGCATGTTGGCCACGCAGTAGAAGACGGACTCGTGCACGGTGAACGTCGGGTCGGCGTGCGTGGTCGGCCGTGAATCCGCGAAGCAACCACCCTGGTCGATGGCGATGTCGACCAGCACCGAGCCGGGCCGCATCCGCGCGACCAGGTCGTTGGACACCAGCTTGGGCGCCTTCGCCCCGGGCACGAGGACCGCGCCGATGACCAGGTCGGCCCAGCGGCACGCCTTGTCGATCTCGTAGCCGTTGCTGGCGATGGTCTGCAGGTGGCCGCGGTAGGTGAAGTCGATCTGCCGCAGCCGGTTGACGTTCGTGTCGAGCAGCACGACCTCGGCCTGCATGCCCAGCGCGATGGTCGCCGCGTTCATCCCGGACACCCCGGCGCCGATCACCACGACCTTGCCAGCCGCGACCCCGGACACGCCGCCGAGCAGCACGCCGCGCCCACCGTTGGCGCGTTCCAGGCAGTGCGCGCCGACCTGCGGCGCCATCCGGCCCGCCACCTCGCTCATCGGCGCGAGCAGCGGCAGCGACCCGTCGGCGAGTTGGACGGTCTCGTAGGCGATCGCCGTGGTGCCCGCGTCGACCAGGGCGCGGGTGCAGTCCACGTCCGCGGCCAGGTGCAGGTAGGTGAACAGGATCTGCCCACGGCGCAGCCGGTGGAACTCCGCGGGGACGGGCTCCTTGACCTTGAGCACCAGCTCGGCCGCGGCCCACACGTCGTCGGCCGTTGGCGCGATCTCGGCGCCCGCGGCGCGGAAGTCCGCGTCGGGGAACGTCGATCCGTCGCCCGCGCCCGCCTCGATGACCACCCGGTGCCCCCGGTCGGTCAGCTCGCCGACGCCCGCGGGCGTGATGGCCACCCGGTACTCGTGGTTCTTCACCTCGCGCGGCACGCCTACCAGCACTGGCGATCCCTTCCTCGGTCGTCCCGAGGGTAGTGCTCAGTGGACGGTGGCGCGGTGGTGACGCGCCGCGGTCAGCGCCCGACGCGCCGCGCGGCGAACCGGGTCGGCCGGTCCGGCCACGGGGCGTCGGCCGCCCTGGCCGGGGCCGCGCCCGAGTCGACCGCGTACGCGGCCAGCACGCCCGCGACCGACGCCGCGTTCACGATCTCCCCCGCCAACGCCATCCGCACCGCTTCGGCGAGCGGGACGCGCCGGGCGACCAGGTCGGCCTCCTCATCGCCCAGTGTCTCCCGCTCCACAGTGGACAGGCCGGTGGCCAGGTAGATCCTGATCACCTCGTCGGTGAAGCCCGGCGACGCGGCGGCGTCGACCAGCACCGACCAGTCCTCGGCGACCAGCCCGACTTCCTCGACCAGTTCCCGTTTCGCCGCCGCCAGCGGGTCTTCCTCCGCGTGGTCGATCAGGCCCGCCGGGAGTTCCCACAGGCGCTTGCCGACCGGGTGGCGGTACTGGCGGATCAGCACCAGGTCGCCGTCGTCGTCCAGGGCGGCCACACCCACCGCGCCGAGGTGCTCGACCACCTCGCGCGACGCCGTCGACCCGCCGGGCATCAGGACCTCGTCCAGGCGCAGGGCCAGGATGCGGCCCACGTGCAGGTCGCGAGTGGACACCACGTCGAAGGCGTGCCGGGTGCTGTCGTCCAGCTCGGGGTCGACAGTCCGGGGCGATGTCTCGCTCACGGAACAGCCACCGGAACCGGCTCCTCGTCCAACTCCACCGGCAGCCGCTCGGCCAGCAGGTAGGTCATGGCGGCTTTGACGAACCCGGCGAACAGCGGGTGCGGCCGGGTCGGGCGGCTCTTGAGTTCCGGGTGGGCCTGGGTGCCGACGAAGAACGGGTGGACTTTGGCGGGCAGCTCCACGAACTCGACCAGGCGGCCGTCCGGCGACGTGCCCGAGAAGACCACGCCCGCCGCGGTGAGCCGGTCGCGGTAGGCGTTGTTGACCTCGTAGCGGTGCCGGTGGCGCTCGCTCACCTCGCGCCCGCCGTAGACCCCGGCGACGACGGAGCCCGCGGCCAGGTGCGCCGGGTAGGAGCCCAGGCGCATGGTGCCGCCCATGTCGCGCTCGCCCGCGACGACGTCCTGCTGGTCGGCCATCGTGCTGATGACCGCGTGCTCGGTGGTCTCGTCGAACTCCGCGGAGTTCGCGCCCGCGATGCCTGCCAGGGCGCGGGCGGTCTCGATGACCATGCACTGCAGGCCGAGGCACAGCCCCAGCGTCGGGATGCCGTGGGTGCGGGCATGGCCGATCGCGCCGATCTTGCCCTCGATGCCCCGCACACCGAACCCGCCCGGCACCAGCACACCGTCCACACCGGACAGTGCGGCGGCCGCCCCGGCCGGGGTCTCGCAGGCATCCGACGGCACCCAGACGACCTCGACCTTGGCGCGGTGGGCGAATCCGCCCGCGCGCAGCGCCTCGGTGACCGAGAGGTAGGCGTCCGGCAGGTCGACGTACTTGCCGACCAGCGCGATGCGGACCGTCTCCTTGGGCTTGTGCACCCGGTCGAGCAAGTCGCCCCACACCGCCCAGTCGACGTCGCGGAAGGGCAGGTCGAGGCGGCGCACGACATAGGCGTCGAGGCCCTCGCCGTGCAGCACGCGCGGGATGTCGTAGATGGACGGTGCGTCCGGCGCGGCCACCACCGCTTCGGTGTCCACATCGCACATGAGCGCGATCTTGCGCTTGAGCCCGTCCGGGATCTCCCGGTCGGCGCGGCAGACGATCGCGTCGGGCTGGATGCCGATGTTGCGCAGCGCGGCCACCGAGTGCTGCGTCGGCTTGGTCTTCAGCTCGCCCGACGGCGCCAGGTAGGGCACCAGCGACACGTGCAGGAAGAACACGTTGTCGCGGCCGACGTCGTGGCGGACCTGCCGCGCGGCCTCCAGGAACGGCAGCGACTCGATGTCGCCGACCGTGCCGCCGACCTCGGTGATCACCACGTCCGGCGCGCGGCCGCTCTCGTCCGGCTCGGCCATGGCGCGGATGCGGGCCTTGATCTCGTCGGTGATGTGCGGGATGACCTGCACCGTGTCGCCCAGGTACTCGCCGCGCCGCTCCTTGGCGATGACCGTCGAGTACACCTGCCCGGTGGTCACGTTGGCCGTGCCGGACAGGCTGCGGTCGAGGAACCGCTCGTAGTGGCCGATGTCGAGGTCGGTCTCGGCGCCGTCCTCGGTCACGAACACCTCGCCGTGCTGGAACGGGTTCATCGTGCCGGGATCGACGTTGAGATACGGGTCCAGCTTCTGCATGGTGACCCGCAGGCCGCGGGCGGTGAGGAGCTGGCCGAGGCTGGACGCCGTGAGCCCCTTACCCAGTGAGGAGGCGACGCCTCCCGTGACGAACACGTGCTTGGTCGTCCGAGCGTGCAACACCAACGAGGCTCCCGTGGTCGATCTGGAATCTTCGGCGGCGGGAGTCCCGCCTGCCGGTCCACGGGACCTCACGATAACACCAGGTGGCCATCGCGCCCCGGCGGTCCCGCCGTGTCGCGACACGGCGGGACCATCGGCGTCAAGGCGTCGGCGAACAGGCTGTCGCGCCGACGATCACCTCACCGGCGACGCCGGACGCGGGCAGGAACCGGATGTGCAGCATGGCGAGCGCGATACTGCCGTCGTTCGGGACGGGCAGGGTCAGCTCGTTGAACGTCGCGGTGGCCAGCACCGTCCCGTTCGACTTCTTGAGCTGGTGGACGTAGTTGGCAGGCAACGGGGTGGGCAGCGCGGGGATGCCGGTGAGCCCGGTGAACGACCAGCTCGCGTTGGTGCCGCCCTGGGTCGCCGCGCAGGTGACCCGGTAGCCCGCGATGCGCAGCCGCGGCCCGCCCGCCGACACCAGCGCGGACAGCTCGAAGCGCTCACCGAGCGATTCCGACTTGGTGGTGGTCGTCTCGGTATCCGGGTCGACCACGGTCGTCGCGCAGGTCGACCTGCCGCCGCCGAACTTCACCCCGGCCGCGGTGATCCCGGTCGACGTGGCCGTCGTCGTGCCGTCGACAGTGCACTGTGCTGCCATCGGCACGTTGGTCGTCACGCCGCCCTTGACGAAGCTCGCCGAACCCAGCGCCGCCACGCCCGGCGGGTTGGCCGCCAGCGCGGGCGTCGCGCCGACGAGCAGTCCCGCCGCCGCGGCCACCGCGCAGAACCCGATCCGCGCGCCCCTGATGTGTGCCATGTCTCGCTCCCTCTGCCGGACTCGACGTGATCCGTCACCGACAACATCGGTGGGAGCGGCGGGGAATTAGCAGGTCAGCGGGCCTCTCACCCGTCCGGGAGGCGGCTTTCAGCCGTCCGTGAGATCCGGTAGTCTCCTACTCACGCTGTGTCACCGCTACTCGGCGGGGGCGCCCGGGGCGGGCGCCTGGGCGTTGCCGGCGCTGCCGTAGCGCCCGGAAGCGCCCTCCAACTGCTCCACGAGCGCCAGCACGGTGACGATCTGCCCTGCCGGGCTGTCCGCGTTGTCCACAGTGGACAGGATGGAGGTTGCGGCGGTGTCCGCGCGCACCACGCCGACCGCGCCGGTGCCGTCGGCCGAGCCCGCGCCGCCCGCCAACACGGTGCCCGCACCGGACCGGTCGACCTGCGCGGCGAACCGGGCGACGGTGGCCGCGCGGTCGCCCGCGCCGTCACCCTTGGCCGCACCGCCGGTCAACACGATGGCGAGCTGGGCGGGCTTGAGGTCCGGGGACGCTGTGACGAACCCGCCGTCGGTGAGCCCGGCCAGCGCGGCCGCGGTCTCCTCGGGCGACGCCTGCGGCTTGTTGTCGGCCTTGTTGATCAGCAGCAGCGGGCCGAGCAGGCCACCCGCGAGGGTGCCGGGATCGGCCACGGTGGGCAGCTGCACGCCCGCGGGCAGCAGCCGGGTGACGATGTCCTTGAGCTGGTCGGCGCGGGCCTGGTCGGCGAAGGCGTCGGTGAGCTGGAGTTCGCCGGTGACCGTGGCGCCCGCGTTGGCGATCAGGCCCTTGAGCGCGTCCCGGTCGGCCGGGCGGGCGTCGGCGGTGGTGACCAGCACGACGGTGCGCTTGTCGAGCACGCCCTTGACGGCCATCGGGCCGATGGTCGCGGCGAACGAGTCCGCGGCCGCGAGCCGGGCGTCGAGCGCGTTGCGCTGCGCCTGGAGTTGGGCGACCTGGCCGCCGAGGTCGCTGTTCTCGTCGTTGAGGCCCGAGAGCAGCGTGCGGCTCAGCGTGGTCGACCCGAGCACGACGCCCACGGCCAGCGCGAGGAAGACCGCGGCGATCGAAACGATGTGGTAGCGCAGCGAGATCACGCGAACAACCCCTTGAGCCAGCCGACGAACGAGGTCCAGGTGTCCACGACCCAGTCGCCGTAGACGCCGCCGACACCGGACACCGCGATGGCGGCGGTGATCGCGGCCATCGCCGCGACCACCAGCAGCACCACCGCGAACACCGACACCCGGCTGCGGTGCAGCGTCGCCACGGCCTTGCCGTCGACCAGCTTGCTGCCGAGCTTGAGCCGGGTGAGGAAGGTCGACGGATTCGAGCCCGATCGGCCGCGGTCGAGGAATTCGCGCAGCGTGGCCTGGAACCCGACGGTGACCACCAGGCTCGCCTCGTGCGTGTCGGCCAGCAGCAGCGCCAGATCCTCGGCGTTGCCCGACGCCGGGAAGGTGACCGCGCCGATGCCGAGGTCCTGGATGCGCTCCAGGCCGGGCGCGTGGCCGTCGTGCTGGGCGGGCACGACCACCTCGGCGCCGCCGCGCAGGGTTTCGGTGGAGATGCCGTCGGGGTCGCCGACGATCACGTCGGGCTTGTGGCCCGCCGCGCGCAGACTGTCCGCCCCGGACTCCACACCGACCAACACCGGGCGGTGCTCGCCGATGTAGCGCTTGAGCCGCTTGAGGTCCGCGACGTGCTCATGGCCGGGCGCCACGACCACGACCTGGCGCCCCCGCATCGGCGTGCGCAACTCGGGCACGCCGACGCCGTCGAGGATCATCGTCCGCTCGCGCCGCAGGAACTCGATGGTGTTGGCGGAGAACGCCTCCAACTGGGCCGACATACCGGCCTTGGCCTCGATCATCTGATCCGCGATGGACTCCGGCGTCTGCCGAACGCCTTGCGCGACCGCTTTCTCCCCGACGAACACCGCGCCGTCGTTGAGGCGCAGCCTGCTGCCTTCCCTGATCCCGCGCAGGGCGTCCTGCCCGACACCGTCGATCAGGGGAATGCCCGCGCCGACCAGGATTTCGGGGCCGAGGTTGGGAAATCGGCCGGAGATCGAAGGGGAGGCGTTGATGACGCCCGCGACATCGGCGCGGACCAGCGCGTCGGCGGTGGCGCGATCCAGGTCGAGCTGGTCCAGGACGACTATGTCGCCGTGGGAGACCCGGCGGAGAAGGTCGCCGGTGCGTCGGTCGACCCGGGCGATGCCGGTCACCCCGGGATGGGAGTGGTGGGATCGGCTGAGCAGACCGGGAAGCTTCATGGCCGAGATGGTGACAAAAGTACGGCGGGTAGTCCGTTCGCCACGCCGGAGTAGTGCGAACGGGGACTTGTGGATCTTGGCTCTTTGGGGTTCCAGGTAAAGCCGAAGGGTGGTTGCCTGGCGCTCGTGGTGGCTACCGAACCGGCCGCCACTGCTCGTCCCCACTCCCACCAAGGGCGTCAGCGGCGGCGTTTCGGGCGGGGGCGGCCGCTCAGTTCCCAATCGTGTTTCTCGCCCTCCACCACGGCCAGTAGTTCCTCAGCGTGGGCGCGGCCGGTTTCGGTGGAGTCCATGCCCGCGAGCATCCGGGCCAGCTCGATCACCCGGTCGCCATCGTCCAGGGTGCGTACGTCGCTGCGGGTTACGCCGCCTTGGGCGCTTTTGTCGACTATCAGGTGGCGGTCGGCGAAGGCGGCCACCTGGGCGAGGTGGGTGACCACGATGACCTGGTGGCTACGCGCGAGCCGGGCGAGTCGGCGGCCGATCTCCACGGCCGCGCGGCCGCCCACCCCCGCGTCGACCTCGTCGAATACCAGGGTCGGCACGGGGTCGGAGTGCGCGAGGACGACCTCGATCGCCAGCATCACCCGGGACAGCTCACCGCCGGAGGCGCCCTTGTGGATCGGGAGCGGGTGGGCGCCGTCATGGGCCACCAGCAGCAGTTCCACCTCGTCGACGCCGTCGGGGCCCGCGTGCAGCGACTGGCCCGCGACGGCCAGAACCACCACGTCATCAGCCTCGGCGGGGCGGGGCCGCACGGTGATCTGCAGGCTGGACTGACCCATGGCCAGGCCGCTCAGCTCATCGGTGACGGCTTTGGCCAGTTCGTCGGCCGCTTCGGCACGCGCGGCGGTGAGCGTCACGGCGATGCCCGCGAGCTGCTCGGCCAGCGCGATCTTGCGGGCGGCCAACTCGGCCAGTGCTTCCTCGGACGTGTCGAGGCCCGCGAGCTTGTCGACGGCCGCGCGGGCCCAGACGAGCACTCCGTCCACATCGGCGGCGTACTTGCGGGTGATCGCCTTCAGTTCGGCCTGCCGCGCGAGCACTTGCTCCAGCACCGCGGGGTCGGCGTCGAGCGAATCCAGGTACGCGCTGAGTTCGGCGCCGACGTCGGTCAGCAAGACCGCCGCTTCGGCCAGCCTCGGCTCCAGTTCGCGCAGCCGTGGATCATCGGCGGCGCCGAGTCTGCGCTGGGCCTCGCCGAGCAGGCCGAGGGCGCCGGGGGCGTCCGCGTCGCCGTCCGGTGAACCGGTGACGGCGTAGCTCGCGCCGGACGCGGCCTCGCGGAGTTGGTCGGCGTCGGCGAGCCTGCGGGCGCGGTCGACCAGGTCGACGTCCTCGCCGGGCCGCGGGTCGACCGCGCTGATCTCATCCAGGCCCATCCGCAGGATGTCGGCCTCGCGGGCCATCTCCTTGGCGCGGCGGGTCCGATCCGTCAGCTCCGTGGTGACCGCGATCCATTCGTCGCGGACCTCGCGGTAGCGGGTCAGGACGTCGGCGACGGTGTCGCCCGCGAACCGGTCGAGGACGCCGCGCTGCTCGGCCGGGCGCAGCAGGCGGAGCTGGTCGTTCTGCCCGTGCACCGCGATCAACTGCTCTGCCAGGTCGGACAGCACACCGACCGGCACCGACCGCCCGCCCAGGTGCGCGCGGGAACGGCCGTCCGTGCTCACGCTGCGCAGCGCGATCAGGCTGCCGTCGTCGTCCGGCTCGGCGCCCGCCTCGGTCGCCACGGCGGCGGCGTTGGTCCCGGACAGGCCCTCGAACCGGCCCTCGACCACCGCCTTGGAACTCCCGCTGCGGACCCTGGACGCCTCGCCCCTGCCCCCGGAGAGCAGGTGCAACCCGGTGACGACCATCGTCTTGCCCGCCCCGGTCTCGCCGGTGACCACGGTGAACCCGGCGTGGAGCTCAAGGGTGGCCTCGTCGATGACGCCGAGGTCCTGGATGCGCATCTCGGCTAGCACAGGGCGAACCCTAGCGGCTCCCACCGACACTCGGGCGACGCCGTCCACAGCGTCACCGTGATCGCCAGCCCTGCACCGGCAGGTCGAACTTGTCGACCAGGCGGTCGGTGAACGGCTCGTCGCGCAGTCTGACCAGCCTGATCGGCAGCGAACCGCCGACGATCTCGACCCGCGACCCCGGCGGGACGTCGAAGGTGCGGCGGCCGTCGCAGCACAGCACGGCCGGGTGGCCGTCCGGGTCGACCTCGACCGACACCACCGAGTGCGGCGAGACCACCATCGGCCGGGAGAACATGGCGTGCGCGTTGCTCGGCACCACGAGCATGGCGTGCACGTCGGGCCAGACGATCGGGCCGCCCGCCGAGTAGGCGTAGGCCGTCGAACCGGTCGGGGTGGCGCACAGCACGCCGTCGCAGCCGAAGGACGACACGGGGCGGCCGTCGACCTCGATCAGGACGTCCAGGATGCGCTCGCGGCTGCTCTTCTCCAGACTCGCCTCGTTCAGCGCCCACGTGTCCGCGATGACCACCCCGTCGAGGGTGGCGGTGACGTCGACCGTCATCCGCTCCTCCACCCGGTAGCCCTGCTTCACCACCAGCGCGACAGCCTCCTCCAGCGCCTCGGACTCGGCCTCGGCGAGGAACCCGACCCGCCCGAGGTTCACCCCGAGCACCGGCACGCCCGCGGGCCGGGCCAGCTCGGCCGCCCGCAGCAGGGTGCCGTCGCCGCCGAGCACGAACACCAGCTCGGTGCCCGCCGCGGCCGAGGGCCCGCGCCGCACGACGGCGCCGTAGCAGGACGAGTCGAGGTCGGGCGCCTCGTCGTCGAGCACGCGCAGCCGCACGCCCGCCGCGGCGAACCAGCCCGCGACCTTCTCCGCGGTACGCCGATTCTCGACCCGCCCGGTGTGGACGACCAGCAGGATCTCCCGATCCGAGTTCATCGCGGTCCCTCTCGCACGGCGGTCTCGACCAGCGCGGCCACGTCGTCGTCGGCCCGCGGGTCGCCCCGGCGCAGCCAGGTGAAGTACTCGACGTTCCCGGCGGGCCCGGGCAGCGGGCTCGCCACCACGCCGTGGGCGCGCAGCCCGAGTTCGCTCGCGCTCCGCAGCACTTCCAGCACCGCGTCGGCCCGCAGTACGGAATCGCGGACGACGCCGCCGGAGCCAAGCCGGTCCTTGCCGACCTCGAACTGCGGCTTGATCATCGGCACCAGGTCCGCGTCGGGGGTGGCACAGGCCAGCAGCGCGGGCAGGACCAGGCCGAGCGAGATGAACGACAGGTCGGCGACGACGAGGTCGACCGGGCCGCCGATCTGGTCCGGCGTCAGGGCGCGGACGTTGGTCTTGTCGTGCACGAGCACCCGATCGTCGGTCCGCAACCGCCACACCAGCAGCCCGCGCCCGACGTCGGCCGCGACCACCTGCGCGGCGCCGCGGCGCAGCAGCACGTCGGTGAAGCCGCCAGTGGACGCGCCCGCGTCGAGGCACCGTTTGCCGGTGACGTCCAGGCCGAACGCGTCGAGCGCGCCGATGAGCTTGTGCGCGCCGCGCGAGGCCCAGTTCGGGTCGTCGGTGTCGTCGCGGACCACGACCGGGGCGTCGGCCTCGACGGCTGTGGCGGACTTGGTGGCGACGGTCCCGCGCACGGTGACGCGGCCGTCGTCGATCAACTGGGTGGCGTGGTCACGGGAGCGTGCGAGGCCGCGGCGGACCAGTTCGGCGTCGAGCCGCGCCCTTCTGGGCATCGGTCAGACCTTGTCGATGCAGGCTAGCGCCGCCGTCAACGCGATGTGCACGGTGTCGAACCGCTCCACATGCGCACCGACGGGCAACCCGGCCAGGCCGTCTAGACCGGCCAGGGCCGCATCGATCGCGGCGTCCTGTGTTGGTTCCGTTGCGTCGAAGTCCACCTGCACGCCTCCACGCTATCCGATCGGGGACGCCGGACCGCGTCAGTGCGGGTCGGTGAGTCCGAGTGCGGTCAGGGCAGCCGCGGCGGCATCGTCGGTCGGCCGGACGTCGGTCGGGCCCGCCGTGGTCCAGCGGCACGCGCACAGGGTGCGCAGCAGGTCGAGGGGGTCGCCGTGGCCGCCTGCCTCGATGCCGTCGGCGGTGAGCCGGACGTCCCACCCGGCCTTGGCGGTGATCTCCAGCGTTCGGATAGTCTCGGTGACGCCGGACAGGTCGGCGGCAAGGTAGGTCGGCCGCGCCTGCCGACCGGCGGCCAGCACGTCCCGCGTAGTCGTGACGCCGGTAAGCACGAGCAGGGAGCCGATGCCGGCGGCCACCGCGCCCTCGATGTCGGTGTCGAGCCGATCACCCACCACCAGCGGCGAGTTGGCCGACCCGATGGACTGCCTCATCAGGGGCAGCGCGGGTTTGCCCGCCACCACGGGTTCCCGGTCGGTCGCCGCGCGGAGTGCCTGGACCATCGCGCCGTTGCCGGGGAGCAGACCCCGGTCGGTGGGCAGGGTGCGGTCGACGTTGCAGGCCACCCAGAGCGCGCCCGCCCGAATCGCGACGCACGCCTCGGCCAGGTCGCCCCAACTCGTCTCCGGCGCCAACCCCTGCACGACGGCCACGGTGTCCGGCCCGGCGACGCGGACCGGCGTGAGCCCCACGGCGTGGACCTCGTCAACCAACGCCCGCGTCCCCACGACGAGGACTTCGCCGCCGGGTTCGAGCCGCTCGGCGAGAACGGCCGCGCCCGCCTGCGCGCTGGTGCGCACGTCACCGGGTTCGGCGGCGATACCGAGCCCGGTGAGCTGCCGCGCCACGTCGATGGGCGCACGGGACGCGTTGTTGGTGACGAAGCGGACCGCCACCCCGTGCTCCCGGGCCGCGGCGATCGCCTCGGTGGCACCCGGGACGGCCGCACCACCCCGGTAGACGGTGCCGTCGAGGTCGAGCAGCAGGGCGTCGTGGACGTCCAGCAGCCGGTCGCTCATCGCGCTACTTGGTCTCCTCGTCGGGCCTGTCGGTGGCCGACTCGGCCCGCTCGTCGGCGGCCTGGTCATGAACCGATTCGTCCACAGCCACACTCGGCGCGGACTGGTCATTCGCGGACTCGGCGACGGGTTCGGCAGCGGCGGGCTCGTCGTCTTCGATGTCGACGGGTTCGCCGGGAAGGGCGGTGGCGATCTCGGATCTGTCGGCGCCGAGGGCGAACGCGCGCTCGGCGGCGTCGGTGTCCTCGTCGTCGTCGGCTTGGGCGGCGTTGAGGAACCAGCGGATGGATTCCTCGGTGCGGCCCGCGGCGGCGAGGTTGTCGGCGTAGGCGTAGAACAGCCGGGCACTCCATGGATCGCGGCGGTCGGGTTCGAGATCCGGCCCCTGCAACCCGACGACGGCCGCGTCGAGTTGGCCCATGTCCCGCCGCGCTCCCGCGCTGACGATCCGCAGCTCCACCGCGACCGCGGGCGGCAGGTCACGGCCCGCCTCCTTGGCCAGTTCGAGCGCCCGCTCGGGCCTGCCGAGCGCGCGCTCGCAGTCGGCCATGACCGCGATGTAGTTGTTGCCACCGCTCATCCTGCGCACGGCGCGCAACTCCGAAAGCGCCTCGGCCCACTCACCCGCGTGGTAGGCGGTCAACCCGGCCGCCTCCCGCACCACGGCGACCCGCGCCGCCCGCACCCTGGCGAAGCGGGCGTGCACCAACGCCCGCTCGGGATCCTCGTCGACGAGCATCCCGGCGGCCACCAAGTGCATGCCCACCAACTCGGCCAACGACTTCGGCAGGCTCCGCAACCCGGCCCGAGCCTCGACATCGAGCGCCGAGTAGTCGGCGCCCTCCGGCACCTCGGGGCCGAGGTCGCCGCCCCGCGCGTCTCGGTCGCGACCCTCGTCCCGAGCACCACGACGGTCGTCGTCACGGCGCGGACGGTGGTCGCTGTCGACCCGCGGACGACGATCATCCGCACGGTCGCCGTCAGCACGGCGCGGGTGACTCTGACTGTCCTGATAGGACGGACGGTCACCACTATCCGCGCGGCGCGTCCGGTCGTCGTCTTCGCTGTTGCCCGCGGGTGCGGCGGACCCCTGGTCCGGGTCGGCGCTGTCGGCGGAAGGGGTCAGCGTGTCGCCACCCGAATCCGGCTGGGGCGCGACGGGGGCGCCGCTCGACTGGTCGACGTCGGGGGCGGACAGTTCCGCGGCGCTGTCCGTGTCGTCGCGGGCCTGGTCGTCGGCGCGGTTGTCCGAGTCACGATCCTGGCGGTATCCGGCCCGGGCGTCGACGGAATCCGACCGCGTGCGGTCGAAAGAAGCAGACCGGGTGCCACCGCGGGAATCGCGGTCGCCCCCGACCTCTCGATACCCCGCGCTGTCACGCGTCCCGGGACGGCTGCCCCGAGAATCCGACCGATCGCCACCACGCGAATCGCGATAGCTGCCACGGGAATCGCGGTCGCCGGAGCGGAAACCGCCGCGGGAATCGCGGTCTGTGGGACGCGAACCACGGTCGCCAGCGCGGAAGCCGCCCGCTGAACCCTGATCGCCCGACTTGTAGCCACCGCCCGAGCCGCGATCACTTGCCTTGTGGCCACGGTCATCCGACCCAGCGCGGTAGCCACCCCGCGAGCCGCGATCATCCGAGCCCGACCGCGACCCGCTCCGCGAGTCACGGTCCGAAGTGGACCGATACCCGCCGCGCGAGTCCTGGCCGCCGGAGTTCGCCCGGTAACCGCCGGTCGACCGCTGCTCACCCGAGCGACTCCCACCTCGCGAGTCGCGATCAGTGGAGTCTGCTCGGTAGCCGCCACGGGTATCGCGGTCCGACGAACCCGAACGGACCCCGCCCTTGTCACCGGAGCGGTACCCACCGCCCGAATCACGGCCGGTAGTGCCCGAGCCCTTGTCACCGGCCCCGTAACCACCACGCGACTCCCGATCCGACGAACCAGAGCGGTAACCGCCGCCCGAGTTCTTGTCACCGGAGCGGTAGCCGCCGCGCGTGTCGCGGTCTGCGGAGTCGGACCGGTAGCCGCTGCCGGAACCCTTGTCGCCGGACCGGTAACCATCACGGGACTCCTGGTCGGACGAACCCGAGCGGAACCCAGCCTTGTCGCCGGACCGGTAGCCACCGCCGGAATCGCGATCCGACGAGCGATAGCCGCCGCGCGCGGCACTGCCGGACGAGCCCGAGCGGTAGCCGCCACTGGAGTCCTTGTCGCCTGCCCGGTAGCCACCCCGCGAATCCGAGGAACCAGAGCGGAAACCGCCCTTGTCAGCGGGACGGTAGCCACCCCGTGAATCCCCGGAACCTGAACGGAAACCGCCGCCCTTGTCACCGGACCCGTAGCCGCGCGAATCGCGGTCCGACGAGCGGTAGCCGCCTGAATTCTTGTCACCGGACCCACGGGAGTCGCGGTCCGCGCGGTAACCGCCAGTGTTCTTGTCGCCGGACCCGTAGCCGCCGCGCGAATCGCGGTCGGCGGCGCGGTAGCCGCCACCTGTGGTCTTGTCGCCGGAACGGTAGCCGCCACGGGTGTCGCGGTCGGCGGAGCCGGTGCGGAAGTTGCCGCGTGGGCCCTCGTCTGCCGATCCTGGGCGGTATCCGCGCGAATCGCGGTCGCCAGTGCGGGCGGTACCGCGGTTGTCACCGGCAGCGGCTCGGTAGCCACCTCGGGTGTCGCGGTCGCCGGAGCGGTAGCCGCCGCGGGTGTCGCGGTCGGAGGCGGTGGGGCGGTAGCCACCACGGTCGTGACCGGTGCCGCGACTTGTGCGGGCCGCGTCGCCGGTGCGGTCGTCACGGCGGGCGGCGGGGGTGCCAGACCGGCCCGCGTCGTCGCGGCGGGGCTTCCAGTCTCGGCTGCCCGACTCGCGACCGCGGTCACCGCTGCTCTTGCGCTCCGCTCCCGATCGACGGTCGCCATGGCGGTCGCCGCCGCCCGAACCGTCTCGTCGCCCGAACTCCGACACTTAATCCTCCTGGTTGCGGAGCACCCCGCACTGACCTGCAACGACAACAAAGGGGCCTGTGGACAGTGCACGCTTCAACGTGCTCCTCCACAAGCCCCTTTGGGAATGTATGTCCGGCGGCGTCCTACTCTCCCACACCCTCGCGAGTGCAGTACCATCGGCGCTGGCAGGCTTAGCTTCCGGGTTCGGGATGGGACCGGGCGTTTCCCTGCCGCTGTGACCGCCGTAACTCTATGAAACTGTCCAACACTTCCCCCGCGCCGCCGCCACACAGGTGTGTGGGGGTGGGGGGTGGTTGGTGTCTCAGACACCGCACAGTGGATGCGTAGCATGTTTGTAGTAAGCCCTCGGCCTATTAGTACCGGTCGACTGCACCCGTTACCGGGCTTCCATCTCCAGCCTATCAACCCAGTGGTCTGCTGGGGGCCTTAACCCCGCGATGGGGGTGGGAGACCTCATCTTGGAACAGGCTTCCCGCTTAGATGCCTTCAGCGGTTATCCCTTCCGAACGTAGCCAACCAGCCGTGCCCCTGGCGGGACAACTGGCACACCAGAGGTTCGTCCGTCCCGGTCCTCTCGTACTAGGGACAGCCTTCCTCAAGTCTCCTGCGCGCGCGGCGGATAGGGACCGAACTGTCTCACGACGTTCTAAACCCAGCTCGCGTGCCGCTTTAATGGGCGAACAGCCCAACCCTTGGGACCTACTCCAGCCCCAGGATGCGACGAGCCGACATCGAGGTGCCAAACCATGCCGTCGATATGGACTCTTGGGCAAGATCAGCCTGTTATCCCCGGGGTACCTTTTATCCGTTGAGCGACG
>NZ_JBQTHF010000022.1:0-57618 GCF_052390155.1 Actinokineospora sp.
ATGGGGCATCGGGTCGCGGTGCTGAAGGACGGGTTGTTGCAGCAGTGCGACACTCCGCGTGCGTTGTACGACAGTCCGGCCAACGCGTTCGTCGCGGGTTTCATCGGCAGCCCCGCCATGAACCTGCTGGAGCTGCCGGTCCGAGGCGACGCACTGCGCATCGGCGACGCCGACATCCCGCTGCCGCGCGACACCGTCGCGGCCGTGCGCGCGGGCGGCCTGGACACCGTCACCGCGGGCATCCGCCCCGAGTCGCTGAGCCTGGCCACCGCGGGCACCGAGGGCGGGTTCGACCTGGTGGTCGAGCTGGTCGAGGAACTCGGCGCCGACGCGCTGGTGCACGCCACGATCGCGGGCTCCCCCGGCGAGCGGGTGGTCATGCGCGTCGACGGCCGCACCCCGCCCGCGCTGGCCCAGACCGTCACGGTCACCCTGCGCCACCCCGAGGAGATCCACCTGTTCGACCCGCGCGACGGCGCGCGCCTGGTCTGACCCGTCCGGCCCGGTACCCCCCAGGGGTTCCGGGCCGGATCTCAGTCCGCGGGCCGGGCGGCGCCGGTCGAGCCGCGCACCACCAGCTCCGGCATGAACACGTATTCCGCGTGCGGCGCCGGATTGCCGGTGACCTCCTCCAGCAGCGCGTTCACTGCGGCCTGCCCCATGGCGTCCACCGGCTGACGCAGCGTGGTCAGCGGCGGGTCGGCGAACACGATCAGCGGCGAGTCGTCGAAGCCGACCACCGAGACGTCGCGCGGCACGTGCAGCCCGCGCTGCCTGGCCGCCCGGATCGCGCCGAACGCCATCAGGTCGCTGCCGCAGATGATCGCGGTGCAGCCCTTGTCTATCAACGCGTTCGCCGCCGCCTGCCCACCCTCCACAGTGAACAGCGAGTGCTGCACGAGCTGCTCGGCCTGCTCCGCGGACAGCGGCAGCAGGGTGCGCATGTGCTGCACGAAGCCCTCGATCTTGCGCACCACCGGCACATACCGGCGCGGCCCGACGGCAAGGCCGATCCGCTCGTGGCCCAACTCCACCAGGTGGGTCACCGCGAGCCGCATCGCCGCGCGGTCGTCGGTGGAGACGAACGGCGCCGACACGTGCTCGGTGTAGCCGTTGATCATCACGAACGGGACGCCGCGCCCGGCGAGCTTGACGTAGCGGTCCATGTTCGCCGTCGAGTCCGCGTGCAGCCCGGAGACGTAGATGATCCCGTTGACGCCCCGCTCCACCAGCGTGTTGGTCAGTTCGTCCTCTGTGGACCCGCCGGGACTCTGCGTGCACAGCACGGGGGTGTAGCCGTCGCGGGTCAGCACCTGCTCGATCACCTGCGCGAACGCCGGGAAGATCGGGTTGCTCAGCTCCGGGGTGATCAGCCCGATCAGCCCGGCGCTGCGCGCCTGCAGCCGCGCGGGCCGCTCGTAGCCGAGCAGGTCGAGCGCGGCCAGCACGGTCTGCCGTGTGGTGGTGGAGACCCCCGCCTTGCCGTTGAGCACGCGGCTGACCGTCGCCTCGCTGACGCCCGCCTGGGTCGCGATGTCGCTGAGTCTGGCCGTCGGGCCCATCGGGGTCTGCGCCATCAGGACTCCCACCACACCGCCGTGTCCGTGGGCAGCAGCAGGTCGCCACCGTCCACTTGGTACGCACCGGACGCGAGCAATACCGTGCCCGCGAACGGAATCCGCGCCGCGGCGGGGCCCAGGTTGACCGCGCAGGAGAACCCGGCCCGGTCGAAGCGCAGCACCCGCTCGTCGCCGTCGTGCCAGCCGACCCCGCTGCCCGCGCCGAGCGCGGGGTGCGCGCGGCGCAGCCGGAGTGCGGCGCGGTAGAGCGCCAGCGTCGAGTCCGGGTCGCCGTCCTGCGCCCGCACCGACAGCGCCGCCCACGCGGTCGGCTGCGGCAGCCACGGCGTCGAGCCGTCCGGGCCGAAGCCGAGCGAGCTGCCCGTCGACGTCCAGGGCAGCGGCACCCGGCAGCCGTCCCGGCCGCGGTCGGTGTGCAGCGACCGCTCCCACGTCGGGTCCCGCAACACCTCATCGGGCAGATCCAGCACCTCGGGCAGCCCCAGTTCCTCGCCCTGGTAGAGGTAGACCGAGCCGGGCAGCGCCAGCATCAGCAGGATCGCCGCCCGGGCCCGGCGCAGGCCGGTCTCGCCGTCGCCGTAGCGGGTGACGTGCCGGTGCACGTCGTGGTTGGACAGCACCCAGGTGGCGGGCGCCCGTACCGGCACCATCGCGGCCAGCGACTCGGTGATCACCTCCCGCAGCGCGGCCGCGTCCCACTCGGTGGTCAGGAAGTGGAAGTTGAACGCCTGGTGCAGCTCGTCGGGACGCAGGTAGCGCGCGGTGCGCTCGGCGGTCGGCGTCCACGCCTCGGCCACCGCGATCCGCGGCGGGTCGTAGGTGTCGAGGATCTTGCGCCACTCGCGGTAGATCTCGTGCACGCCCTCTTGGTCGAAGTAGGGCAGCGGCCGGGTCTCCAGCAGCCGGTGCTGGTTGGACTCGCCGACGTCGGGCAGGCCGTCCTGTTTGATCATGCCGTGCGCCACGTCGACCCGGAAGCCGTCGACGCCCAGGTCGAGCCAGAACCGCAGGACGTCGTGGAACTCCTCGCGCACCACCGGGTTGTCCCAGTCGAGGTCCGGCTGGGTCGAGTCGAACAGGTGCAGGTACCACTCGCCGGGGGTGCCGTCGGGATCGGCCGCGCGGGTCCACGCGCCGCCGCCGAAGATCGACTCCCAGTCGTTGGGCGGCAACTCCCCGTGCTCGCCAAGACCGGGTCGGAACAGATAGCGCCCGCGCGCGGGCGTGCCGGGGCCGGCGGCCAGTGCCTCGGCGAACCACTGGTGGGCCGCGGAAGTGTGGTTGGGCACGATGTCGACGATGACCTTGAGCCCCAACCCGTGCGCCTCGTCGACCAGCGCCCGCGCGTCGTCCAGGGTGCCGAACGTCGGGTCGACGTCGCGGTAGTCGGCCACGTCGTAGCCACCGTCGGCCATCGGCGAGGTGTAGAACGGGGTGATCCACAGCGCGTCGACGCCGAGGTCGGCCAGGTAGGGCAGCCGCGAGCGGATGCCGGGCAGGTCGCCGACGCCGTCCCCGTCGCTGTCGGCGAAGCTGCGCACGTACACCTGGTAGATGACGGCATCCCGCCACCACTGGCGTCCGGCGTCCCGAGCCATGGCGACCCCCTCTCCGACCGCGGAATCCCTCGCCTCGACGCTAGCAGCGCTTGTCGGATTGCGGAAAGAGCTTGCAATCACATGATGCCCATCGCCTATGGCCCGAATTCCGCGTCCACTGCCCTGTTTGGCCCCTTGACTAGCGACTGTGAGCCGGATCATGCTCGGCTGCACGTGGTTTCAGTTCTTTGCAGCAATCTTGCGTAGCCGAGCTTCCGAGGAGACACCGTGGTCTCGTCACCCCGCTCCCTGCCCCGACGCCTCGCGGCCGCCGCCGTCGCCGTGCTCGCCGCGGGCGCGAGCCTGTCCGTCGGCACGGTCCCGCGGGCCCAGGCCGCCCCGCCGGGCGCGAAGGACGTCACCGCCACCCTGTTCGAGTGGCGCTTCGACTCCGTGGCCCGGGCGTGCACCGATGTCCTGGGGCCCAAGGGCTACGGCTACGTGGAGATCTCGCCGCCGCAGGAGCACATCCAGGGCCCGCAGTGGTGGACCTCGTACCAGCCGGTCAGCTACCGCATCGCGGGCAGGCTCGGCGACCGCGCGGCGTTGCGGGCCATGGTCGACACCTGCCACGCGGCGGGCGTCAAGGTCATCGCGGACGCCGTCGTCAACCACATGTCGGCGGGCGCGGGCACCGGAACCGGCGGACAGGTCTACACCAAGTACAACTACCCCGGCCACTACCAGGACTGGGACTTCCACTCCTGCCGGGCGCCGGTCACCGACTACGGCAACCGGGACAACGTCCAGAACTGCGAGCTGGTCTACCTCTCGGACCTCAACACCGGCAGCGACTACGTGCGCTCCGAGATCGCCGAGTACCTCAACGACCTGGTCTCCCTCGGCGTCGACGGGTTCCGGGTCGACGGCGCCAAGCACGTCTCGGCGGGCGACCTCGCCGCGATCAAGGCGAAGATGCCCAACCCGAAGTACTGGGTGCAGGAGGTCATCTACGGCGGCGGCGAGGCCGTGCAGCCCGAGGAGTACCTGAACAACGGCGACGTGGACGAGTTCCGCTACGCCTACGGCCTGCGGGCGTCGTTCAGCGGCGGCAAGCTCGCCGACCTGAGCCAGTTCGGCGAGGCGTGGGGTTTCGTCCCCGGCGGCAAGGCGCGGTCCTTTGTGGACAACTGGGACACCGAGCGCAACGGCTCGACGCTGAACCGCACCTACGGGTCGACCTACACCCTGGCCAACGTCTTCATGCTCGCCTGGCCCTACGGCTCGCCGAATGTCTACTCGGGATACACCTTCGGCAACCACGACGAGGGCCCGCCCAACGGCGGCAACGTCACCGCGTGCTTCAGCAACGGTTGGACCTGCCAGCACGCTTGGCGCCAGATCGCGAACATGGTCGGGTTCCGCAACGCCGTCGCGGGCACCGGGGTGACCAACTGGTGGACCAACGGCACCAACGCGATCGCGTTCGGCCGGGGCAGCAAGGGTTATGTTGCGGTCAACCGCGAGACCGGCCCGATCTCCCGCACGTTCCAGACCTCGCTGCCCGCGGGCAACTACTGCGACGTCCAGCACGCCGACCCCGGCAGCGGCTGCGCGGGCAACACCTACACCGTCGCGGCGAACGGCACGTTCACCGCCACCGTCGGCGCGGGCGACACGATCGCTCTCTACGTCGGCGCGCCCGGCAGCCAGGCGGGCCAGTCCGGCGCGTCGTTCGCGGTCAACGCGACGACGGCGTTCGGCCAGAACATCTTCGTCGTCGGCAACACCGCGGCGCTCGGGAACTGGGCGCCGGGCAGCGCCGTGGCGCTGTCGTCGGCGACCTACCCGGTGTGGCGCGGCGCGGTCACCCTGTCGCCGGGGACTCAGTTCCAGTACAAGTACCTGCGCAAGGACAGCGGCGGGGCCGTCACCTGGGAGAGCGGCGCCAACCGCGTCGCGACCGTGCCGTCGTCGGGTCTGGTGACCCTGAACGACACCTGGCGGCCCTGACCCCACCGGCCGCGGGCCGCTCGGCGATCCCCCCGGAGCCGGGCGGCCCGCACCACTGTGGACGGACGAGTTAACTGTTAATCGACCGATCCGGTGCGGCAGTTAAGTGTTAACCGGTCGCGCCCGGGTTCTGTGTCGCGGCACCGATTTAACGTCTTGGTTCCCTGCAGTTCGACAAAGGAGCCAAGGCATGCGATTGCGCAGCAGAGTCGTCTCCGCGGTGTGCGGAACGGCATTGGCGGCGACGGCGCTGGCCGTCACCGTCCACAGTGGTGTGTCCCAAGCCGCCCCGGCGAGCGCCGACGAGCCCGGCGCCCCGGTGGCCGCTGTCCGCGGTCTGGCGCGGGATCTCGGCATCTCGGCCGAGCAGGCGCGAACCCGGCTGCACCAGCAGGACCGGGCGCACCGGGTGCTCAAGACCCTGCCCGCGGCGCTGTCCGGGGCGGTCGCGGGCAAGTGGTTCGACGACCGCACGGGCAAGCTGACCCTCGCGGTCACCAGCCAGGCCGACGCCGAGCGGGCGCGGGCGGCCGGGGCCGAGGCCACCCTGGTCTCCCGCGGTCCAGCCGAACTCGACCGGCTGCTCGCCGCGGTCCGCGCGCTCGCAGGCTCGGGTGTCGCCGGGCTCAACACCTTCGGCGTCGACCAGCGCGGCAACGACATCCTGATCACCGTCAACCGGTCCACAAAGGACGCGTCGACCGAGCGGTTCGTCGCCGCGGCCAACGCATTGGGCGGCGTGCGGGTGCAGGAGTCGGACCGCTCGCCCCGCCAGCAGGCCGGTGACGTCCGGCCGGGCAGCCCGTGGTGGCCGGGCGGCGAGACCAACTGCTCCATCGGCTTCTCGGCGACGGATGCCAACGGCGCCAAGCAGATGCTCACCGCGGGCCACTGCACCAACGACGCCAACCAGGCGGCGTACGGCGGCAGCGGCCAGCAGAACCGGCTGGGCACGTCCAATGTCGGCGGCGCGCACAGCGTCAACGCGCGCGAGGGCGACATGGGCGTCGTCGCGGTCACCGAGTCCGGCTGGAACCTGTCGGCGTCGGTGAACACCTGGGGCGGGCCGCCGGTCACCGTGACCGGCTCGGCCGAGGCGCTGGTCGGCGAGGACGTCTGCCACTCGGGCAACACCTCGAAGTGGCAGTGCGGCAAGGTCACCTACGTCAACGAGACGGTCAACTACGGCGGCGGGCTCGTCGTCGAGGGCCTGACGTTCACCACCGCGTGCTCCAAGGGCGGCGACTCCGGTGGCGCGTGGCTGCGCGGCGACAAGGCCGTCGGCCTGCACGAGGGCGGTCCAGCGCAGTGCGTGACCAACCCCGGCAAGGACGACCAGTCCATCTTCCAGCCGGTCAACGAGGCGCTGCGCAAGTGGAACCTCACCCTGTTCACCGGCGGCGGCGGTGACACCGAGGCACCGACCGTCCCGGCCGCGCCGCGCTCGACCGGGCAGACCGACACCACCGTCGCGCTCGCCTGGGACGCGGCCACCGACAACGTGGGCGTGACCGGGTACGAGGTCTACGCGGGCGCGACCCTCGCGACCACGGTCGCGGGCACGTCGGCCACCGTGTCCGGCCTGACCCCGGACACGGCGTACTCGTTCACCGTCCTGGCGAAGGACGCGGCGGGCAACCGCTCCGCGCCCAGCGCGGCCGTCAGCGCCCGCACCAAGCCCGGCGACACGGGTGGTCGGATCTTCAGCAACAGCACCGACTTCCCGATCCGCGACTTCCAGGTCGCCGTGAGCCCGATCCGCACCACCGCGACGGGCGCGGCGGCCAACCCGGTGCGGGTGTCGGTCACCGCGAGCCACACCTGTCTCCAGGACTTGCAGATCACCGTCGTCGGCCCGTCGGGCAGGCGCTATACCCTGCAGAACTACGGCGGTTTCGTGTGCACGCCGTTCCCCGGCACCAAGGCGTTCTCGTTCGTCCCGAACACCGAGCCCGCCACCGGCACCTGGACCCTGCGCATCGGCGACAACGGACCCGGTGACATCGGCGTCCTCGACACCTGGTCGATCACTGTGTGATCGGTGACCAAGGGTCCGGCCTCGGTGCCGCCGTCGCCGGGGCCGGACCCGTCACATGCCCGTGGCGCCGTCGAGGCGTTCGCGCAGCAGGTCGGCGTGCCCGTTGTGCCGGGCGTACTCGGCGATCATGTGCACCAGGATGCGGCGCAGGGAGATCGGCTCCCCGCTGCGGTTGTGCGTTCCGGTGTCGTCGAGCGACGCCGCGGCGACGATCTCGCGCGCCCGCGCGCATTCGGCCGCCCACACCGCGAACGGCTCGGCCGGGTCGCCGTCGAGGATCTCGAAGTCCTGGTCCGGCTCGTCGTCGGTGTAGTAGAGGTGCGGCAGTTCCTCGCCCGCGAACTGCATCCTGAACCACCAGCGCTCCGTGCCCGCGAGGTGGCGCAGCATGCCGTGCAGGCTGAGCCGCGACGGTGGGATGGCCCGCTCGGACAGTTGTTCGGGGGTTAGTCCCGCGCACTTGAGCCGGAAGGTCTCCCGGTGCCAGTCGAGGAACGCGGTGAGGATCTCGCGATCGTCGCCGACCCGCGGCAGGTCGGCGCGGGTGTCGGCCGCCCAGGTCGGCGAGTAGTTCTCCTCGGGTATCTGGTCCATGGCGCGAGCATGCCGCAGCCCACCGACAAGAGTGATATGACCCACCTCGCATGGCAATCACCCAAACTCCCCACCTTCCGCCCCGTACGTTCCCCGTCGACTCTTCGGCCGGTTCACCGCCTCCAGCAACACCGCCGAGCGTGCCCACTCCACCTCCGACAACTCCAATCCCGTGATCTTCCCCAAGTACCTCCGGGCCATGCGTTGCATCTCCTCCACCGACGGCCCCTCTCCCCAAATGCAGGTCTGCTTCTTGCTCACCCGGTTGTGCCGAAACATCACCACGACCCCACAGTCCATGCTCAGCAGAATCGCCAACCGCCGCAAGGCACTGTTCCGAGCGGACATCGCCGACGCCGTCACGACCGAACCCGGCCCACGGGCACGACGAACAGCGCCACCATCTGCCAGACATCACCGGTGGTCATCACGGTGTCCACAGCGAACTCGCGTGAATCACCAAGCTGGGCGCCCCTGGTTCGCCAGGGGCGGGCAAGTCGACCAGTTCCCGGACGACCTCCACGAGGTCGTTGCCGTCCTTGAACCAGACCACTCCGCCGCCGTACTCCTCAGCCACAAGCCGGATAGCCAGGACATGTTTGCGGTCGAAGACGAACACCGCGTCGGTGTACTGCTCCCGGCTGTAACTGGCGGCAATGCCGATCAGGTCGTCGTTGTCAGTCATGAGGTGGAAGTTCCACCCGGCCTCGCGAATGACGACCAGTTCGGCCAACTCCGGGAAACGGGCACAGGCATCTGCTTCGGAGATCACTTCGTGGCTCACCGCCGAACCAACTTGACATCAGTCGCAGCTCCGTCTTCGTTGTCCCGCAAGGCTGTGACCTCCGCCAGAGCTTGCGCGGCCAACCCGACGAAGCGGGCCAGGCTCTGTTCGTTGAACGCCAACTCGAAGCTGTCGGACCGATCCCCGAACATGAAGTCAACATCGTCATGCTCGTGCACGGTGTACCTGATCTCGCAGTCCCGACCGATGGTGACCCACGCGCCAACGCTGAGTGCTGTCCGCACTGTCATTCGCCTCCGAACGCTCCGGTAGATGCCTCTGGCAAACACCCAGCGCCGCAAGCTGCCCGCACTGCTACGGGGAGCAAGTGCGTTTGCTTGTGGCGCTGGTTGCCTTTGATCACCGAAACACTTGATGGGGGCAGTGGGTTACCCTGTGTGTGACGTTGCCACACCCAACGCCACCAGTTGCACGCGTGGGATGGTCGGGTACGTACTGACTGGAAGTGTGGAAGACGAGGACATGGCACGAGAGCCTGAGGCGATCGCCGAGCTACGCCGGTCACTCGGCGTGCAGCTCGCCACCTTCCGGCTGGCCGCCGAACTCAGGCAAGGTCAACTCGGGAAAGTCGCCATCTGTGATCGCACGACAATCGTGCACATCGAGAAGGGCAGGGGTCGGGCCGACGAGCGGTTCTGGCGAATTGTTGACGACGCCTGCGGTGCCAGTGGCGTACTCCTTGCCGCCTACCTGGAGCTAGAGGCGGCGAAAGCCGAGCACGAGCGACGTGAACGCGACCAGCGGCTTGCGTCAGTTCGGGCGAGGGCCGCCGAACTACGCGGCCAACCTGACCGCAGTGCGGCCAACCTGCCTGCCGAGGTAGTCACCAGCGCGCAGCGCGCGGACGTTCCATTGCTGGACAGTTTGCGTAGCGCAGTCTTGGGCCATCTGAATCGAGTCGACCTCGACGGCGAGAACCGACCTCTAGCGACCGCCCAACAAGTAGACGCAAGCATCGAGGAGGCTCATCGCCTGTACCAAATGGCAGACTATGACAGCGTCGCCCGCATACTTCCGTCAATAGTTCGACGGCTGGAAGAACCATCAGGCGGGATCGACATTTCGACGCATCGCAAAACAATTACGTACCTTGTGGCTGCAAAACTGGCGACCAAACTCGGCGATGCCGGCCTGGCGTGGGTCGCCGCCGACCGCAGTGTGCAGCTCGCCACCGAAACTGACCACCAGGGACTCATCGGAGTTGCGAACTACCAGGTGGCCTGCGCCTTGTTGAGCGGTGGCCATCTGGCTGACGCCGAACAAACCGCAAGTATGGCCGTTGAAAAAATCGCAGCTCGGTCACGGGCACTCAGCCAGAGTGTGCAGGAGGCGTCAGCGCAAGGCGGACTAACGCTGTTGTTGGCCGTTATGACTGCTCGGCGCGGTGACGCCCATGCGGCTCATGCCAACTTGCAAGCAGCCCGTCGACTGGCCGCACATGTCGGACAAGACAGCAATTTTCTGTATACGGCTTTCGGCCCCACCAACGTTGCTATCCATGAGTTAGGTGTTCACGTCGCGCTCGGCGACGCACGAAAAGCGCTCCAATTCGGTGAAGTCATTGACACTGACGTGCTGCCGACCGTACTGCGCGGCCGGCGTTCACAGGTGCACCTGGAACTAGGGAAAGCGTCGGTCGACCAAGGCAACGACAGTATGGCGTTGCTACACCTTCTGGAAGCCGAACGCGTCGCCAAACAAGTCGTCTCTCGTAACGCAACTGCGCGAACACTTATCGCAACATTGCTATCCCGTGAACGCAAGAGCGCCATGCCTGGCTTGCGCGCCTTGGCGTCCAGGGCTGAGGTGCTTGTGTGACAGCATCGGTGCGAGTGCTGTACCTCATTATATGTGCGGCCCCACCAAGTCGCTCAATTGATGAGCTTGTCGACCTGTTGCGGCGACAGGGATGGATAGTATGCGTCATTGCCACGCCCCGCGCCGCCAGTTGGATCGATACGGCGGCGCTTACAACACAAACCGGCTATCCCGTTCGTCATGACTACAAGCTGCCGGACGACCCAGATGCCTTGCCGCGAGCCGATGCAATCGCGGTCGTTCCGGCGACGTTCAACACCATAAACAAATGGGCGGCAGGCATCAGCGATACGTTTGCGCTGGGCCTACTCAACGAAGCAATCGGCCTTCAACTACCCGTTATTGTCGTGCCATACGCTAAGCCCACTTTGGCAGCACATCCGGCGTTTGCCGAGAGCTTGCGCAACCTCGGCGAGTGGGGCGTGACCATCCTGCCCAACGAATGTATTCGTCCACAAAAACCACTGCCGCCCAGTGGCACGTTTGATTGGAAACCGGTACTCGATGCGCTGCAATCTGTGGCAGCTCGATAGCCATCGTAAGCCGCACCGTGCTGTCGTTGGCACTGTCTCGGTACTGCTCAAACGCTAGTCAGGCGGCTTCGAATGGGCGGTCACCGCGTTCACCACACTAGAGCCAGTCCTTGCGGCGGAACATGGCGTACAGGCCCCCCGACAACACCACGATCGCCACGGTCGACGCCCAGACCCCCCACGGCTGCTCGGATCCGGGATAGGGCACGTTCTGCCCGTAGAACCCGGTGACGGCGGTCGGGATCGCGATGATCGCGGCCCACCCGGTGACCTTCTTCATGATCAGGTTCAGCCGGTTGCCCTGGATGTTGAGCTGCGTCTCGCGGATCGTGGTCACCAGCTCCCGCAACGACTCCGTCGACTCCGACGCGTGCGCGACGTGGTCACCGATGTCGGCGAAGTACGGTTCCAGTTCGTGGTCGACCACATGGTGGTCGCGCCGCAGCGCGGTCAGCACCTCGCGCATGGGGAGCACGACCCGGCGCAGCCCGCCGAGGGTGCGGCGCACGCGGACCGTGTGCCGCTGCAGTCCCTCGTCGTCCGGGTGTTCGTCGAACACTCGGTCTTCGAGATCCTCCAGGAGTTCGTCCAGCGTCTCGACGGCGTCGAGGTGGCCGTCCACCACGTCGTCGAGCAGGCCGTGCAGCAGCACGCCGACCCGGTCGCAGCGCAGGTCCCCGGTGTCCCACCGGGTGAGGACCGGGTCCATGTCGAACCCGTCGTGCACCGTGACCAGGGCGCGTTCGGTGACGAACACGCCCAGCTCCGTGGTGTGCAGCGCGCCCGACCCGGGGTCGACCCGGACGGCGTAGGCGGTGAGGAACAGGTGTTCGCGGTAGTGGTCGAGCTTGGGCCGCTGCCTGCGCTGGCGGGCGTCCTCCATGGCGAGCCGGTGCAGGCCGAGCTGATCGCCCACCAGGGTGAGGTCGTCGTCGCCGGGTCCGCGCAGGTCGACCCAGGCGAGCGCGGCCGGGTCCGTGAGCCGGTCGGCCAGTTCGCCGATCGGGAAGTCCTTTTCGGACAGTTCGCCGTCGCGGTAGAGCCGGGTCCTGGTCACCCGGACCGTCGCAAAAGGACGGTGTACAGGGTCAGGCCGGGGCCGAAGGCCAGTGCCATCACCAACTCCCCGGTCTGTACGGCCAGTGTCCGCAGGACGAGCAGCACCGTCGCGGACGAACAGTTGCCGTGCTCGGCCAGCACCGCCCGCGACGGGGCCAGCGCCGCCGCCGACAGGCCGAGTTCGAGCTGCACGGTGTCGAGGATACGGGGCCCGCCCGGGTGCACCGCCCACCCCGCGACGTCGGCGATTCCCGCGCCGTGCCGGGCCAGGGTCTTCTCCACCACCGGCCGCACCCGGGCGGCGAGCGCGTCGGGCACCCGGGCGGACAGGCCCATTCGGAAGCCGTGGTCGGTGATCTGCCAGGTCATCAGCTCGCGGGTGTCGGTGTCGGTGTGCGCGGCCACGTCCAGCACCGTCCAGCCCGCCTGCCCCGGCTCGACCACCACGGCCGCCGCGGCGTCGCTGAACAGCGCGTGCGCCACTATCTGCGCCGGGTCCGCGCACGGCGGCTGCACGTGCAGCGACGTCAGCTCCAGGCACACCAGCGCGGCGGGTTGTCCATGGGCGACAACGAAATCGGCCACCGCGCCGAGGCCGGGCAGCGCGGCGTAGCAGCCCATGTGGCCGATCACCAGCCGCTGCAACTCGGCGGGCAGGCGCAGCGCCGCGGCGAGGGCGATGTCGAGCCCGGGGGTGCCGTAGCCGGTGCACGACACCACGGCGAGCAGGCCGAGCCGGTCGGGGGACAGGTCCGCGTCGTCGAGCGCGGCGGTCAGCGCGCGCAGGGCCAGGGGAGGCGCCTCCTCGGCGTAGCGACGCATGCGGGCGGCGGTGGACCAGCCGGAGATGTCCTCGACGCGCGGGTCGACCACCGTGTGCCGCGTGCGCACGCCCGCGCCCGCGAACACCCGCCTGGCGAGCGCGCTGTCGCCGAAGTGGTTGCTGAAGTGCCCGTCCCACAAGGCATCCTGGCGCACCGAGGGCGGCATCGCCGCGCCGATCCCGGTCACGTGCGCGCCTACCACCGCGGCACCGGGGCGTCGCCGTCCGGGTCGCCGCCGAGCGCGGCCACGCCCAGCCAGTCGGCGCACACGTCCGAGGTGGCGGGCTGCAATGCGCCGCAGCGGGCGTCGCGGAAGATCCGTTCCAGCGGGTGGCCGCGCCGGGTGGCCGAGGTGCCCGCGGCCTCCAACATCGCCCCGGCGACCTCGGCCGCGGTGTCGCCCGCGAGGAGTTTCGCCCGCCACACCCACCGGTTGGTCTCCGGCGTGCCGGGCGCGTCGGTGACCCGGCGCGCCGCCTCGGCGACCACCAGATCGGCCGCCGCCACCGCCGCGTCCGCCCGGCCGACCCTGGCTCGCACGGCGGGCAGCGCGTGCAGGCCGCGCTCGCGCAGGTGCTCGACGGCGGCGTCGATCGCGGCCCGCGCCACGCCGACGTAGACCGCCGCGTACGAGGCGACCAGCCACTGCGGCATCACCTGCGCGATGAGCAGCGCCAGGCCCTCGATCCCGCCCAACAGGGCCGCCGCGGGCACCACGGTGTCGAAGTGCACGTCGTGGCTGCCGGTCGCGCGCATACCCAGCGAGTCCCAAGTGGACTCCACGCGGACACCGTCGCCCGCGGGCACCAGGAAGTAGGAAACCTTTGGCTCGTCGGCACTCGCCGCGTCCCGGGCCGCGACGAGGTAGGCGTCGGCGTGGCCCGCGCCGGACACGAACGCCTTGCTGCCGACGATCCGGTAGCCGCCGTCCACCCGGTGGTAGCCGGTGCGCACCAGGGACAGCCGCGCCCCGATCCCGCGCTCGCTCATCGCCGCCGCGTAGAACGACCCCGCCGCCGCGTCGGCGAGCATCCGGTCGCGGGCGGCGGTGAACCCGTCGCCGAGTTCGCGCACCAGTTCGTCGGGCAGGTGCGCCAGCGCCCCGGTGACCGAGGCGTGCATGTTGAACACCAGCGCGGTCGCCCCCGCGCCCGCGCCGAGCACGGTGGCGACGGCGGCGTAGTCGGCGAACGTCGCCCCACACCCGCCGAGCCGGGCAGGCGTCATCAGCCCGAACAACCCTGCGGCGCGCAGGTCGGCGAAGTCGGCCGCCGGAAAGGACCCGTCGCGATCGTGGTCGGCCGCGCGGGCGGCGAACTCAGGGGCCAGGGCGCGCGCGGTGTCGAGCGCGCCGGTCCGGTCGAGGGTCAGCATCGGCTCTCCTTCACACCGATCCCCTGGAACAGGACGGCGGTCGTCGGGACGGACACCATGCGCACGTCCGCGCGGCGGCGCAGCGCCCAGCGGGCGAGGTCGAGCGCGGCGGGCCGGATTCCGCGCAGCCGCAGCGGCACGCCGCCGCGCGCGCACTCGCGGACCAGCAGGGACCGGTCCACCAGCAGCGCCGGATCGTGCACCCCGCGCGGCACGCCCGGCAGCCGCTCCGCGACGGAGATCGCCAGCACCCGGCTCAACCGGGTGTCGGCGAGCGTGTCGAGTACCAGCAGCCCACCCGGCCGCAACAGCGCACAAGCCTGAGCAACGGTGCGGGCCAGGTCCGGCACGTGCTCCAGGATCTCGCCCGCGACCACCACGTCCGCGCTGCCCGCGCGCAACGGCACCGTTGCGACGTCGCCGCGCACCGCCAGCACCCCGTGGTCGGCCGCCTGCCGCAACGCCGCAGCGGACAGGTCCACCCCGATGTGCCGATATCCCTTGCCGGAGATGTGCGGGGCGAGCAGTCCCGCGCCACACCCGAGGTCCACCAGGACCGCCCCCGGCCGCGCGGCGGGCGGAATGAGCCGCGCCCGAGCCGCCGCGAGCCAATGCAGCATGGCGAAGGCCCCCCGCGGCCGCCACCACTCGTCGGCCAGGTCGTCGTAGAGCGCCGGGTCGTTCGGAACGACCTTCGCGCCACGGGCCATGCTCCGAGGCTGACACACTCCGGCCCACCCGGCATGCCGGCACCCGGACAGCCGGGCGTCGTCCGGCGGGCGCCCGGCCGGGTCCGGCATACTCCGGGCCGTGTGGCAGACGGGTTCGGCGCTCATCCGCACCGCCCACCCCCAGGCCGCGGCGGGGGTCACGGTGGTCGCGGCGGCGCTCTCGGCGAGTCTCGGGCAATCCGCGGCCGGGGTGGTCGCCGTCGTGGTCGCGGTGTTCGCGGGGCAGTTGTCGGTCGGCTGGCTCAACGACCTCGTCGACGCCCCGCGCGACGCGCAGGTCGGTCGGGCGGGCAAACCGCTGGCGGCGGGGGAGATCTCGGCCGGTGTGGTGCGGGCGGCCGTCCTGGTGTCGGCGGTGGTCGCCGTCGGGACCTCGGTCGCCTCGGGTTGGCAGGCGGCGGTCGCGCACACGGTCGCGCTGATCTCGGCGTGGGCCTACGACCTCGGCGTCAAGTCGACCGTCTGCTCGGTGGTCCCGTTCGCGGTCTCGTTCGGCCTGCTGACCGCCTTCGTCACGCTCGGCCTGCCGGTGTCCGCGCTGCCACCGTGGTGGCTGGTGGCCACCGCGGCACTGCTGGGCAGCGCCGCCCACTTCGCCAACGTCCTGCCCGACCTGGACGACGACCGCGCCACCGGCGTCCGTGGCCTGCCGCACCGCCTCGGTGCCACGCGCTCCCGGGCGGCCGCCGCCGTGCTGGTGCTCGCCGCGTCCGGCGCGCTGGTGGCCGGGCTGCCGCGGGGGGCGTTGCCGTTGGGGCTGGCCGGTCTGGTGGTGGCCGCCGTGGTCACTGCCTGCGGTCTGGCACTCGGGCGGCGCCCGGGTTCACGGGCCGCCTTTCACGCGATGCTGCTCGTCGCCGTGCTCGACGCGGCCGTGCTGGTGGCCGCCCGGTTCGGGTGAGCCGGGTCAGGGCAGGCGGGCCAGTTCGCCCGCGTCGAGGTGCAGGTCGGCCGCCTCGGCCGAACTGCGGATGCTCTCCGGGCGGGACGAGCCCGGGATCGGCACCACCTGCGGCGCCTTCGCCAGCAGCCACGCCAGGCACACCTGCTGCGGGCTGACTCCACGCTCGGCCGCGACCTCGGCGAACGGTCGGAACCGGCTGCCCAGCGCGGCCGCGTCGCCGATGCCGCCGAGCGGGCTCCACGGCAGGAACGCGATGTCCAGTTCCGCGCACAGGGTCAATTCCGGCTCACTGCCGCGGAACGCGGGCGAGAACTGGTTCTGCACCGCCGCCAGCCTGCCGCCGAGGATGTCCTGGGCCTGCCGGATCTCCGCCGGGTCGAAGTTCGACACCCCGGCCAGCCGGATCTTGCCCTCGTCCAGCAGCTCCGCCAGCGCGCCAACCGAGTCGGCCACCGGCACCGCCGGGTCGGGCCGGTGGAACTGGTAGAGCCCGATCGCCTCCACGCCGAGCCTGCGCAGCGACGCTTCACACGCCGCGCGCAGGTATTCCGGCCTGCCGTCGAGCGCCCAGCCGCCGCCCGTGGTCCGGGTGTGGCCGCCCTTGGTGGCGACCAGGACGTCGGTGTCGCCCTTGAGCGCCTCGGCGATCAGCTCCTCGTTGTGCCCGAAGTCGGTGTCGTCGAACGAGTAGGCGTCGGCCGTGTCGATCAGCGTCACCCCGGCGTCGACGGCGGCGCGCACGGTGGCCAGCGCGCGCTCGCGATCGGGACGGCCCGCGATGGACAGCGGCATCCCGCCGAGCCCGACCGCGCTGACCTCGACACCGCCGATGAGTCGTGTTCGCATACCGCGATCCTGCCACGGGGCCGCCGAACCGGCCGAGGTCAGAGCTTGCGGGGCCACGCGGCGCGGCGCAGGGCGACCGTCAGGGTGTGCGTCGCGGGCTCCACCTCGGCCAGGTACTCCGGCAGCGCGTCCGGGTCCGCGGTCGAGTCGGCGGCGGGCGCCGGTCCGGCGGTGATCCAGCGCAGGCCCGCCATCGCGGTGGCGACCTGACGCCACCAGTCGTTGATCTCCTTGCCGACCTGCTCCTCGGCCGCCGCCGCGGCCTTGATGTCCTTGTCCGTCCGGGCGACCTCGCCGACGAGTTCGGTCATCCGGCGCCGTTCGTGGTCGGTGTGGCGGCGGGCCGCCTGGTGCGCGGTGTCGAGCAGCGCGCGGTACCGCGCGGCGGGATCGGCGGTCACGGGGCGTCCAGGGCGGTCGAGGTGTCGAACGGGATGAGCACGTCCGGCCTGCTGTGCGTGGTCCGGTCGAAGAACACGGCGCGGTGCGGGCGGGGCGACCAGTCGACCACCTGGCCCGCCGCCAGCGTGATCAACTCGGCGCCCTGCACGTCGAGGGCGATCCACGCGCCGACGTCCTCGGTGCCCGCGAAGCCCAGCGTCTCCTTGAGCCTGCCCACGCCGCGCCACCAGCCGATGGTGTGCACGTGGTGCGCGGGGCCGTTCTTGAGCAGCGACCGCAGCCGGTCCAGGCCGCTGGTCATCGCCGGGGGTTCCTTGCGCTCCAACCAGCGGTGCGCCGCGTCGACGCCGTAGAAGAACACGTAGCGGGGCCGCTCGGCGGTCTCGGCGGTCAGCGCGGCGATGTCCTCGCCGGTGCGCAGATCGACCGAATGTCCAGCGGCGGCAAGGAAATCCGCCAGCCGACGGACCCGGTCGGCCAGTGCGGGCACCGGGCACCACAGGCTGAAATCACATTCGCCCGGGGCGTGCACCCTGGCCAGGGCCAGCGCCGAACTGTCCATTATGGACAACGCATCGGCGGTCGCGGTGCCCAGGACCGCGAGGTTGCGACCCGGCATCGGATGCAGCGCCAGCCCGGCCGACCGGTCGGCGACATCGATGATCTGCCCGAGGATCGGCCCGGTCGGCCGCGCGTAGGCCGCGGCCGAGCGCAGCTCCGGCTGGTGGGCGCCGTCGAACAGCCGCGGCACGGGGGAGGACTGCTCCTCCCACAGCCTGCGCTGCAACGCGTCGAACGTGCCGCGGCTCGACGCGTCCGGGATGTGCGCGGCCTCGTTCCCGTGCGCAACACCGGATTCGTGGTTGAGCACGGCGTGCCAGCGCGGCAGGCTCACCGCCGCGTTGTTCTCGATCGCCAGCACCCGCTTCGCCTTGGGCAACGCGATCCGCAGCGTGCACTGGTCATAGACCGCGGGCTTGCCCCAGAACACCTCGATGCCCGCGACGTCCTGGCTGGCCAGCACCAGGTGGATGCCCTGGGACCGGCCGCGGCGCGCGATGTCCTCCAGCAATGTGGCGGCCTGCTGGGTGATCTGGTCGCGGCCGCCGAACAGCGCCTGGAACTCGTCGATCACCGCGACGATCCGCGGCCAGTGCCCGTGCGGGTCGGCGTCGCGCAGTTCGGCGAGCTTGGTGACCTCCTGGCGCTTGGCCGCGTCCGCGCGCCGGGCCAACTCCTCGGCGAGGAACCGCAGCAGCGCCAGGCCGAACTCCCGGTCGGTGTTGACGTTCACCCCGACCAGCCGCGCCTGCGGCAGCCAGGTCGGGTCCTTGCGGCCGGGGGTGAGCCCGGCGAAGGACACGCCTTCCTTGAAGTCCAACAGGTACAGCTCCAGCTCGGCGGGCGGGTACCGGGCCGCGAGGCCGCCGAGCATGGCGTAGAGCAGGTTCGTCTTGCCCGACCCGCTCGGCCCGGCCACCAGCGCGTGCGGGGTGTTGTCGCCGAGCACGACCTCCACCGGCTCACCTTCGGCGAACCCGACCGGCGTGCGCAGTTCGTCCCGTGAGGACTCCTGGCCGAGCCGCTCGGGCAGCAGGTCGGCGAACGCGCGCGGCCTGCCCCGGCGAGCCACCACGTCGTCGCGGATCGCCGCCGCCGCCGCACTCACCTCGGCGGGCGGCGCGGGCGGGTCGGCCAGCACCACCACGCCGGGTCCGGTCATGCTGCTCGTCGCGTGCTCCGTGTCGAGGAAACCGACTGTCTCCATCGGACTGTCCGCCGACACCGGCACGTCGACCAGCACCAGGTGCACCCCGGCGTCGGGACCGGTACGCGCCACCCGGTTCAGCTCGCGGTGCTGCTCGTCGGCGAGCCGCTCGCCGTTGCCGAACAGCACGGCCACCTGCCACGGCTCGACCCGCCTGCCCGCCGCGACACACGCCTCGCGCAGCGACGTGTGGCCCGCGCGCATCGCGTTGGCGTGCACCTTGCGGATGTGCCCGGCCAGCCGGGCGAGCAGGTCGTCGAGCCGGTCGGGGTCGTGCACCACCATCAGCCCGGCCGCCGTGAGCGGGTGCAGGTTCGGCAGCGGGCCGGTCAGGTGGCCGATGTCCCACAGGTGCAGCCGGACCAGCCCCGGGGTGAACGTGCTGACCATCCGCAGCAGCAGTGACTCCACAATGGAGTCCACGGCCGCGCGGCTGCCGGTGGCCGAGACCAGCCGCAGGTGTCCGGTGTCCAGCAGCGGCACGGCCAGCGGGAACCCGTGCTCCGGCGCCGCGTGCTCGACCAGCGCGGAGCCGATCCGCCACAGCCGCGGCGCGGCGCTGCCCGGGTCGCGGCCGATCCGGCCGAGCCAGTCCGCCCACGGCCGCCCCGCGGGCCCGGGCGCCTCGGCGTCGACCAGCGCGCGCACCGCGGCCAACCCGTCGCGGTTCCAGTCGGCGTAGCTCTCGTCGCGCGCCGCGGTGATCCTGGCCCAGACCTGTTCCAGCGCCGGGTCGCCGAGCCGGTCGAGGATCTCCGGGTCGCGGCCCGCGCGCGCCAGGCCGATCCGTTGCACCCGCTGCTCGAACTCCAGTTGCCGCTTGCCGGTCTCGGCTCGCGTGCGCGCGCCCGCCGCGGCGCCCAGTGCCCGTCCCAGCACGCCGCGCAGGTCGGTGAGGGCCTGCTCGGCGCGCTTGCGGCGCTCGCCCCTGCCCAGCATCCATTGCCTCATCAGGTAGTTCGGCCTGCCGCCCGCCGTGTCGAGCGGGGACGGTCCGGTGACCGCGAGTCCGATCGGGGTACCGGCGCGCTCCGAGATCGTCAGAGCCGGACCGAGTATCCCTCAGCGGCGGTGATGCTCGCGTGGACCGTGGCCTGGGCGGCCGCGAGGGTCTGCAGCGCCTCCGCCAGCAGCCCGTACGCCTGGGCGACATCGGGTTGACCGCTGCCCTGCGTGGCCATCATCAGCGCGCTGCGCGACTCGTCGAGTTGCAGCGCGGCCTGGGTGATCGCGGCGATTCCCGCTTGCGCCTTCTCGGTCGCCACCGCGATCCCGGCACGGATCTCCTCAACGCCAGCCATGGGGGCAGAGGTTAGTGCTGATGATCTCCATCCGCCGCACCGGGTGGGTCCCTCTCAACCGATCGTGTCACCGGCCGAGCTGTGTAGACGAACACGCATGCTCGTGCGGCTTTCGACCATGGACTGTCTCAGGCGCTTCGGATTGACTGGTGCGCATGGACGAGCAGACACCGACACCCGACCCAATCCTGGTGACCGGCGGCACCGGTAAGACCGGCCGCCGCGTCGCCGCCCGACTGACCGCGCGCGGCCTGCCCGTGCGCGTCGGCTCCCGCGCCGCGACCCCACCGTTCGACTGGGCCGAACCGTCGACCTGGGAGCCCGCCGTGCGGGGCGTCGGATCGGCCTACCTCAACTACTACCCGGGCTTCGGCTTCCCCGGCGCCGTCGCGGTCGTGACCGAGTTCTGCGCGGTCGCGGTCGAGGCGGGGGTGCGGCGGCTGGTGCTGCTCTCCGGCCGCGGCGAGGCGGAGTCCCAGGCGGCCGAGCGCGCCGTGCGGGACAGCGGTGCACAGTGGACAGTCGTGCGGGCGAGTTGGTTCAACCAGAACTTCACCGAGGACTTCCTGCTCGACGCCGTGCTGGCGGGCGAGATCGCGTTGCCCGCCGGGGACGTGGTCGAGGCGTTCGTCGACGTCGATGACATCGCCGACGTGGCCGTCGCCGCGCTGACCGAGGACCGGCACGCCCGCGAGGTCTACGAGCTGTCCGGGCCGCGGCTGCTCGGCTTCCACGACGTGGCCGCCGAAATCGCCAAGGCTACCGGCCGTGCGGTGCGGTACGTCCCGCTCTCCACCGGGCAGTACGCCGCCACGCAGCGCGAGATGGGCCTGCCCGCGGACTTCGTGGAGCTGTTCGGCAAGGTCGTCATGACCCTCGACGGCCGCAACGCGAGCCTGACCGACGGCGTTCAGCGGGCGCTGGGCCGCGCGCCGAAGGACTTCTCCGACTTCGCCAGCGAGGCCGCCGAGAGCGGCGCCTGGACCTGATGAGGGGCTTCAGGTCGCCTGCGCGGTGCTCTCGGTCGGCACCCGGTGGCGCAGGTAGTCCTGGGGGCTCATGCCGCGCACCCGCTTGAAGGCGGCGCTGAGCGCGAACGAGCTGCCGTAGCCGACTTTCCTTGCCACGGAACCGATCGTGGCGGCGGGCTCACGCAGCAGGTCGGCGGCCAAGGCCAGGCGCAGGCTGGTGAGGTAGGCCATCGGCGGTTCGCCGACTAGCGCGGTGAACCGGCGGGCCAGCGCGGCCCGGGACACCCCGGTGCGGGTGGCCACGCTCGCCACCGTCCAAGGGTGCGCGGGGTCGTCGTGCAGCATCCGCAGCGCGGCGCCCACCACCGGGTCGTGCTGGGCCCGGTACCACGCGGGGGCGCCCGCGCCGGGGCTGGCCAGCCAGGACCGCAGCACGCTCACCAGGACCAGGTCGAGAATGCGGTCGAGGACCAGCTCCTGGCCGGGCTCGGCCTTGACAATCTCGTTCTCCAGCAAGGAGACCAGCGCACTGTCGCCCGCGTCGACCGGGCGCACCAGCACCGGCGGCAGCGAGTCGAACAGCCGCTGGCCGATCTCGCGCTGGAGCTGGTAGGTGCCGCTCAGCATGATCGTCTCGCCGGAGCTGTCGGCGCCCCAGGTGCGCACGCCGAGGTCTTTGCCGTCGCCGATGTCGCGGCCGTCGACCGTGGTGCAGCGCGGTCCGGGATGGACGATCACCTGCGGCGGCGTGTCCGGTCGGTCCGCGATCGTGTACGGGGTGGGGCCGCGCATGACCGCCACCTCGCCCGGGCGCAGCGGCACCGGCCGACCGTCGTCCGGGATCACCCACGCCTCGCCCCGGGCCATGGTGACCAGCGACAGCGGCGCGCGGTCCTCGATGCGCATGGACCACGGCGGACTCAGGATCGACCGGAGCAGGAAGGCCCCGCGCGCCCGCGGTCCGTCCAGCAGCCCGGCCAGGGTGTCGTCGGCCAGTGTCGGCATACTGCGCAGCGTAGACGTTCGCGCATGGATTCGCGGCGAACAACCATGGACCGTCTGCCCGGCTGTCGGTTTGACTGGTCACCGGATCTCAGGAAGGCGGGGCGGATGACCGAGGTGACGCTGGTGCTCGCGACGATCACGACCGGCTTGATGGCCGGCCTGTTCTTCGCCTATTCCTGCTCGGTGATGCCCGCCCTGCGCGGCGCGGGCGACCGCGAGTTCATCGACGCCATGCGGCGGATCAACCGCGCCATCCAGAACGGTGTCTTCCTGCTGGCGTTCGGCGGCGCGCTGCTGGCAGGCGGCGCCGCCGTGGTGCTGGATCTGCTCGACGGAGCCGGATTCGACCCCCTGACCCCGACCGGCGTCGCGCTGTACGTGGTCACGGTGGCGATCACCTTCGGCATCAACATCCCACTGAACAACCGCCTCGACGCCGCGGGCGACCCGGACCGGATCGCCGACCCGGCGGCGGTCCGGCGTGCCTTCGAGGCGCGGTGGGTGCGGTGGAACACCGTGCGCACGCTCGCCTCCACAGCCGGATTCGCCTGCCTCTGCGCGGCTTTGGCGTCCTAGTCGGGTATAACCCCACGCGATGGCCAAGTGGGATTACCCCGACCGGCCCGGTTCGCGCAGGATTGCCCGTGGGTGAGCACGGACCGCCACAGGAGCCACTCAGTCGATTCCGTGTTCGCCACCGGCCCCGCCACCGTCCAACGCCCTCGGTGGTGGGGTCGGTCGTCGTGTGCGGGTTGAATGGTCGGCATGGACACCGGGGATCTCACCGCCACACCCGAACCGCCGTACTACGCGGTGGTCTTCACCTCCCGCCTCGGCGCAGACGACGAGGGCTACGACGCGGCGGCCGACCGGATGTTCGAGCTGGTCCAGACCACCCCCGGCTTCCTGGGCGCCGACGCGGCGCGCGGGGCGGACCGCGTCGGCATCACCGTCGCCTACTTCCGCGACGAGCCGAGCATCCGCGCCTGGCGCGACGAGCCCGAGCACGCCGCCACCCGGGCTCGTGGCCGGGCGCACTGGTACGACGCGTTCGAGGTACGGGTGGCCAAAGTCGAACGCGCCTACGGTTTCCGCCGTGCTTAGCCGACCGCGGTGAGCAGCCGCTCGACGGTGGGGTCGTCGAGGGACTCGCGGATGCATTGCCACAGCTCCAGATTCGCGGTGGCCCACCGGGAGTAGCTCGCGGCGGCGGCGGGGGAGTAGAAGTAGAACCCGCTGTCGTGCACGCCGCGCTGTTCGCCGACGATCTTGTCCGCCAGTTCGCGCAGACTCACGCCGTTCTCGGCCAGGTACCGGTGGGCCAGCACCACCGGGGTGACCGGCAGCGCCTTGAACAGCGTGTCCGCGTCGCTGAGGGCCTGGGCCTCCAGGGAGATGTCGCGGTGCCTGGTGCGCATCTCCGCCTCGTCCACGAGTGCGTCGACCCAGTCGATCACCGACGGGGTGACGCCAGCGCCCGCGAGGATGGCGCGGCGCAGGCCGCTGCCCTCGGCGGCGGCGGAATTGCGACGCACCAGGTAGTTCACGTCGTGCACCAGGGCCGCGGCCCGCACCACCGACACCTCCGCGCCGTTGCACCGGGCGAACTCGGCGGCCTTGTCCCGGACGAAGCTCACGTGGTGCCACCCGTGGAAGGGCAGCCGCTCGGCGTGGCGCAGGCACAGGGTGCGCACGCGCCCCTCGACCTCGGCCATCGCCTTCGCCGGGACCGCGTCATCGGACGTGGACATGCCGACCCCTCCCGTTCCCCGTGTCTAGAACAGCCGGGTGGGGTGATGGTAATGGCTCTCAGATTCGCCTGGTCAGCTCCTCCAGTCGGGCCTCGACGGGCACGTGCCGGTGCCCGGTGCGGGTGGCGGGGTCGAACGACAGGCTCCACGGGGTGACCGGTCGCGACTTCACCAGAAACGTCATGGTGCCGTCGGCGGCATGGGGGATGCGGTGGAACTCGTCGGCCAGGACCAGCCCGGAGGTACCGACGCCGCACTCCCGGCGCCCGGTGAGGGTGGCCGCGCAGACCAGTCCGGTGTCCCGGTCGACGGTCGCGGTGAACCGCTCGTGCAGGTAGTTCCCGCCCAGGATGACCGTGCAGAAGTGGTAGCGGTGGTTGTGCACCGAGTCGGCGTAGCCGGGCCGCCAGTCGCGCTGCGGTTTGTACTCGTGCAGCCAGAAGGTGAACGGCTCCCGCGCGCGGTCGCGCAGGCACCACGCGAAGTGCGTCGTGGTCTCCCGGGAGCGCTCGACCATCGCGGTGGCCGCCGCCGGGTCCAGGCTCGCCAAGTGCCCGCGCAGCACCGATCTCAGGTCGGGATCGGCCACCCAGGACCCGAAGGTCCGGTGCGCCGCGGCCCAGCGCCGGTCGGCGGTTTCCGTGCCGCGCATCCGGTCGGCTAGCTCGGACAGCGGCGCAACACCGGTTCGCGCGGGCATCAGCTCTCCAGCTCGGCTTTGGTGGAGAATTCCTGTCGGAAGGCGTGAAACTTCGCCTCCAGCGCGTGGAACTGCTCCTCGGACAGGGCGCTGCCGGTCACCTTCGTGAAGTGCGCGAGGAACTCCGCGCGGCTGGTGTCCGGCGTGATCACGAACCGCCGGGCACCGCGCGCGGTGCGCAGGCGGCCGAAGTCGGCGCGCTCCATGGTGTAGATGAACGACCCCGTGGAGAACCGCAGCGTGCGCGGGTAGAGCGACGGCACACCCGCCACGTCGCTGTAGAGGGTGATCCACACGCTGTCGTCGAACATCTCCAGCCGGTCCAGCGGCGGATCGGCGATCACCGTGACGTCGATGGCCGTGCACCGGCCGCGCGCCAGGTACAGCCCGACGAGGCCGATGCGGATCTCCTCGTGCAGGGTGGCCTGGATGCCTTCGTAGTCGGCGTCGACGCCCTGGTTGCGCACCAGGTGCCGGGCCCGGCCGCTGATCGCGGTGCGCTCGCGCGGATCGGCGACGACCGCGCGCACCTCCCACTCCGCGCGCGAGTGCAGCAGCCGCACCGCGGCGTGCCTGCCGGAGAAGCCGCGGAACCAGAACTGCCTGGTGGCACTGAGATCGCGCATCATCAGCGCGTTGAACGCAGGGTCGGGATCGGTGGTCGCCTCGAACACGTGGGTGGGGAAGAACTCCTGGTTCAGCGAGCGGTATTCGTCGGACAGCTCCCGCAGGGCGCGTCTGCTCTCCTCGATCACGGGGCCCACCATCGCCCGCTGTGACGCGCTGGCGGTGATCAGCGTCTGGCCGAACCCGACGACGGCGGACACCATGGTGCCGGTGGCGAGCGCGGTGAGCAGGTTCTTCGCGGTGCCGGGGTCGAGGCCGTCCGCGGCCCACATCGACGAACCCGACACCACGAGCAGGATCAGCAGCAGCAGACCGGTCCGGGTCCAGAACAGCTCCTGGATCGGATGAGTGCGGATGCCCTTGGCGTCCGCGGGCACGGTTGGTCACCTCCTCGGGGCACTCGCTCGGCCGGATGCAAGCAGTGTCCGAGCGGGCGCGCCGAGTTACTTTACGCGCTGTGGTCCCTGCGTGGATTGCGAAATTCGGGTGAGCCCGGGGTCACGGTCGAGCCACGCACGGTGCCGAATAAGCTCGCCGCCATGCGTATTGCGGGGAAGATCACGATCGCGGTGGCGGCGGCGGCGAGCCTGGTCGCGTGCGGCGACTCCGAGCAGGCGGCGCCGAGCGGCGGGGGCGGCGGCACGGCCGTCGAGTGCACCGCCGAGGACATCAAGGTCTCCGGCGGGCTCGACGCCAAGCCGCAGATCACCATGCCCACCACCTGTTCCGCGCCCAAGGCGCTGCTGAGCAAGGATCTCGTCGCGGGCTCCGGCCCCGAGGTCAAGGCGGGCTCGTCGATGCTCACCCACTACGTGCTCGTCACGTGGTCGAACAAGCAGGAGAAGGACTCGTCCTGGAAGCGCGGCGAGCCCTTCCCGCTGGACAACGTCGGCCAGGCCCGGGTGATCGACGGCTGGAACGAGGGCCTCATCGGGATCAAGCAGGGCACCCGCAGGCTGCTGGTCGTCCCGCCGGAGAAGGGCTACGGCCCTGGCGGCAACGGCATCGCGCCCAACGAGACCCTGGTGTTCGTGATCGACGCCGTCGAGGTGACCTGAGCCGGGACGACAGGGATCCACGCGTGACCGACGGTGCGGCGGGCCAGGGCTCGGTCGAGTCCTGGCCGACCGGACGGCTGCTGTCGGTGGCCGCCCGGCTCGTGGAGCACTCCTGGCAGGAGTTTCTCGCCGCCCGCGGGCTCACCCACGCCGGGCTGATCGGGCTGCACCTGCTGGCGGCGGGCCCGCAGTCGCAGCGGGCGTTGGCGCGGGGTGCGAAGGTCACCGACCAGACGATGGGCCGCACGGTGGAACGCCTGGCGCGGGCGGGTTTCGTCCGGCGCGACGCCGACCCGGCCGACCGCAGACGCGTGCTGGTGGCCGTCACCGACGCGGGCCGCGCCCTGCACCAGGAGGTGCTGCGCGCGGAGACCGCCGACCCGGTCCTCGGTGCGCTGCGCGATCACGAGTCGTTCCGGCTCCAGCTTGTCGAGTTGGTCAACGCGCTGGGCGCCGACCGCGCGAACCGGGTCCGGGTGACCGACGTGTTCGACTGACCGTCAGGGCAGCAGCAGCAGTTTCCCGGTGCTGCGTCGGCCTTCCAGGTCCTCGTGCGCCTGCCGGGCCCGCGCCAGCGGATACCGGCCGCCGACCCGGACGTCCAGCGACCCGGCGGCGATCGCGTCGAACAGCTCGCCCGTGCGCCACCGCAGCTCGTCTGGGGTCGCCAGGTGGTCGGCGAGTTTCGGGCGGGTGAGGAACACCGAGCCCGCCTGGTTGAGCCGCTGCGGGTCGACCGGCGGCACCGCGCCGCTCGCCGCGCCGAACAGGGCGAGCGTGCCGCGCCTGCGCAGCACCGACAGACTGGCGTCGAACGTCGTCCTGCCCACGCCGTCGTACACCGCGGCGACGCCCGCGCCGCCGGTCAGCTCGCGGGTGCGGGCCGCGAAGTCCTGCTCGGTGTAGCGGATCACCTCGTCGGCACCCGCCGCGCGCGCCAGCCGCTCTTTGTCCACAGTGGACACCGTGCCGAGCACCCGCGCGCCGTGCGCCTTGGCCAACTGCACCAGCAGCAGCCCGACCCCACCCGCGGCGGCGTGCACCAGCACCGTGTCGCCGACGGCCACCGGATAGGTCGACGTCACCAGGTAGTGCGCGGTGAGCCCCTGCAGCATCGCGGCCGCCGCCGTCTCGTCGGACACCCCGTCGGGCACCGGCACCGCCGAGGACGCCTTGACCACGGCGTACTCCGCGTAGCTGCCCAGCGCGTCCGCCCACGCGACCCGGTCGCCGACCGCCACGTCGGTGACGTCGGCCCCCAGTGCCTCGACCGTGCCCGCGCCCTCCAAGCCGAGCACGACCGGCAGCGGCAGCGGGTAGAGCCCCGTGCGGTGGTAGGTGTCGATGAAGTTCACCCCGGCCGCCGCGACCCGCACCAGCACCTCGCCCGGACCGGGCTCGCGCGGCTCGACGTCGGTGTGGGTCAGGACATCGGGCCCGCCGAGTTCGGACACCAGGACTGCCTTGGGCACGGCACGCTCCAATCTGGACGACACTTCCGCGGTCCCAGCATGCCCCAGTGGGCCCGGTCACGGTCGCACGGTGGGCGGGCGGGCCAGGTTCTAGGATCGTCTGCGTGGCTGACGAGAACACGCAGGTCCCCGCCCCGGCGCTGAAGGCCGCGACCGCCTTCGTGGCGGCCCACGGCAAACCCGCCCGCGCGGTGGTCGAACACCTCGGCCGCGCGGGTGCCCGCGTGGTGCTCGTCGGCGCGGACGGTGCGCTCGGCGACGTGCTCGTGGCCGACCCGGCGACCGGTGCGGCGCTGGTCGAGCGGGTCGAGGGGCTGGAGAAATCCGACTGGGACCGCGAGACGGTGGCCGCGGCCAAGATCGGCGCGGGTCACCGCCGCAGGATGGCCGCCCGCTTCCGGGGCTGAGTCAGGCCGCGAGTGCCCGCTCGGCCTCGGCCGGGACCCGCGGCCGCACGCGCGTGGCGCACCAGAGGTTCGCCGTGGCGACGATCACCGTCATCGCGCCGAGCACGTGCAGCGACACCAGCAGTTCGGGCACACCGGTCCAGTACTGCACGAACCCCAGCGTGCCCTGCCCCAGCACGACCGCGACAAGCACCAGGTAGCGCCGCCACAGGGTCCTGGGTGGCGCCGAGCGCAGCAGGTAGCCGACCGCGAGCAGCATCCCCAGGAAGACGAACAGCACCGCGGCGTGCGCGTGCGCCAGCGTCTGTACCGGCAGGCCGAGCCGCGGGGTCAGCGGGTCGCCCGCGTGCGGACCCGCCCCGGTGACCATCGTGCCGACCAGCAGCAGCGCGCCGAGCACCGCGACCAGGGCCACGAGCAGCCGCGGCAGCGCGTCCGGGCCGACCCGCTCCGCCGGGCCGTCGCCCTCGTCCACCGCGTGGACCAGCAGCACCGCGAGCCAGACCATCACCGCGGACACCAGGAAGTGCACCGCGACGGTCCACCACAGCAGGTCGAGCCGCACGGTGGCGCCGCCGATCAGCGCCTGCAGCGCCACGCCCAGCGGCATCGCCAGCGCGAGGCGCACGTAGTGGCGCCTGCGCGGCCGGTCGAGGTAGGCCAGCGCGAACGCGGCGATGGCGACGAAGCCGACCAGGCCGGTGAGCAGCCGGTTGCCGAACTCGATCCACTGGTTGAGGGCCGCGAACTCGGCGTGGTCGACCGGGATGAGACTGCCGGGGTGGCACTGCGGCCAGGTGGGGCAGCCCAGGCCGGACCCGGTGACCCGGACCACGGACCCGGTCACCGCGATGAGCGCCTGGGTGACTACCACGGCGACGGCCACCGCGCGCTGCGTGCGCACGCCTGCCCCGGGGAGGCGGTCGATCCGGGACTTCAGCGATTCCAACGGCACGCGCCGATCGTAGGCCCGGGCGCTTGGGCCGCTGTTACCGGGCGCGGCCGCTCATCGTGGGCTGTTCAGGGAAAGTGTGGCCATCTTCGCGAACCGCACCCACGCGGCGATCATGGCGCACTACACTTCGCTGTCGGAGGACGAACTCCCCCATCGTCTTCCGCTGAGCTGCCGCCGGACGGGTCGACCCCCCACGATCCGTCCGGCGGTAGCGTTCCCCCACACGGGTGAACCTATCCTTCTCGGGTGGGGGTTTCAACAGTAGTGCAATCGCCCGTACGTGTGCGCGACAAGTGTCGAACGCCCTGGGGAGGGGTGTGATGGACGCCGGGACCACCCTGGCCGACAAGCTCAACCGGCTGGTCGCGACCGTGCATCCGGCGGGCCGCGGCCCGTTCACCAACGAGGAGATCGCCGCCGCGATCCGCGCGGAGCAGGGCGTCGAGGTCACCCACAGCGCGATCTCGGCCTGGCGGCGCGGCACCCGCGACAACCCCACCTTCCGCCACTTGGCCGCGCTGGCGAAGTTCTTCGGCATCCCGATCGGCTACTTCTCCGACGACGCCGAGGCCGCCCGCCTCGACGAACAGCTCGACCTGGTCGCCGCCTGGCGCGACGCCCAGATCCGGGCGATCGCGATGCGCGCGGGGGAGCTGTCCGCGGCAGGCCGCGCCGCGATCCTGGAGATGGCGAACCGGGTGTGCGAGATCGAGCGCGGGGCGGGGAAGCCGCCGGACCGCCGGTGAACAGACCATGAGCGAGCTTGCGAGCGAATCAGTGTTGCAGGGTGTCCGCGTGAGTGCCGCGGACAGACGGGCCTATCGCGCGCTGCGGAAGCGGCTGCGCGGACTGCTCGGCGAGATCGGCGTGCCGCGCCCGTGGGACCTGGCCGAGTTCTGCGACCGGGTGGCGCGCCACCGCGGCCGCCCCATCCACCTGGTGCCTGCCGAACTGCCCCCGGGCGCCCCCGACGGCGCGTGGCTCGCGGGCCCGACCGTCGACGTGATCGTCTATGACGCCGACACCACGATCCTGCGCGCCGAGCACATCGTCTGCCACGAGCTGGGCCACATCCTGCTCGGCCACCGCGGCGCGGGCCTCGGCCCCGAGCTGACCCCCGACGTCTCCCCGGAACTGCTGCACCGCATGGGCGTACTGCACCGCGCGGGCTACGCGGACGCCCAGGAGCAGGAGGCCGAGGTCGCCGCGTCGCTGATCTGGAAGCTGGCGGGCCGCACCCTGGTCGCCCCGCGCCGCGCGCTCGACCCGGCGCAGGCCGAGGTGGTCGACCGGTTCGCCGAACTGCTGGAGCGCGACCGCGATGGCTGAACTCCTGCACTTCGTGGTCATCGGCGTCACCCTGCTCGCCCTCGGTTACAAGAGCGTCGACCTGGTGCGCGCGCCCCGCCCGGGCCTGTGGGCGCTGTGGTCGGCGCTGCTGCTGCTCGCGGTCGCCCTGATCCTGGGGCACGCGCGGGTCGGCGGGCCGATCGACCGCGCCGTCGCGGGCCTGGGCTGGCTTATCCAGCACGAGCTGGTCTTCGGCGGACTGTTCGCCCTGCAAGTGTTCTACGTCTGCTCGACGCACGCGCCGAACCTGGTCCGCCGCGCGGTGCTGGGCCGGGCCGCGGTCGTCGGGGCGGGCGCGGTGCTGCTGCTCGCCGCGTGGGCGGTGAGCCAGGCCGTCGAGGGACCGGACTGGGGGCGCGTCCAGTGGGCGGCGCAACCGTGGGCGGCGGTGGCCAACCTGGCGTTCGTCAGCGGGGTCGCGGTGACCCTCGCGCTCAACGCGCGGCTCACCGCGCACTGGGCGCGGGTGGCCGACCGGCGGTGGCTGCGCCGCGGGCTGCGGCTGGTCACCGTGGGCGGGTGGCTCTCGCTGGGCTGGGCGGCGAGCCGGGCCGCGGTCATCGTGGCCGCCATGGCAGGCGTCCGACTGCCGTGGGACCCGCAGGTGGTCGAGCTGGTGTGGCTGCTGGCCGGGCTGTCCACCGGCCTGGCCGGGATCACGTTGCCCGCGTGGGCGCCCCGCGCGGCCGCGGCCTGGCACTGGCTCGCGCACTACCGGTCCTACCGCAGGCTCGCGCCGCTGTGGCGGGCGCTGCGGGCCGCGACGCCCACCATCGCGCTCGGCTCGCCCGCGCCGTGGTGGCACCTGGAGTACCGGCTCTACCGGCGGGTGATCGAGATCTGGGACGGCCGCGCGGCGCTGCGCGCGCACGTCGACCCCGCGGTGATCGCCCGCGCTGTCCACACTGGTCGCTCGGCAGGTCTCGACGGCGCCGCGCTGGCCGCCGCCGCGGAGGCCGCCGGACTCGTGGATGCCTTGCACGGCAAGCGAATCGGCCGCGCGCCGGTAGCCGAAGCGGCCGGCCGGGCGCGTCGGGGGAGCCGGGTGCTGGCCGACGAGGTGGCGTGGCTGGAGCGGGTCGCGGCGGCAATCCGCTGGCAGCCGGGCCCGGTCGGCGATACGGTCGGCGCCCCAGCCCTCGGTCGAGGAGGATCTCCGTGAATGTCGTCGTGTGGATCGTGCAGGGTGTGCTCGCCGCGGTGTTCCTCGGCGCGGGCGCCATGAAACTCTTCCAGCCCCGGGCCAAGCTGATGGCCGACCCGAAAATGGGCTGGGCGGGCGACTTCTCCGACTCGATGGTCAAGACCATCGGCGCGCTGGAGATTCTGGCCGCGATCGGGCTCGTGCTGCCCTGGCTCACCGGGATCGCAAAGGTGCTCACCCCACTGGCCGCGGTCGGCCTGGTGCTGATGATGATCGGCGCCGTGGTCGTGCACGTGCGGCGCAAGGAGAACGCGGCGGTGCCGCCCGGCGTCGTGCTCGGGCTGCTGGCCGCGTTCGTCGCGTGGGCCCGCTTCGGCGGCGTGGCCTAGGTTTCAGACCAGTTTGGTGGTGCGGGTCGCGAGCAGGCCCGCACCACCGCCCCACGCCAGCAGCGTCACGACCGACTGCCAGGTCGGCGCCGTACCGTCGACGAGCGCGTCGGTCAGTCCCTCGGTCAGCGCCGCGGACGGCAGCAGCCGCACCACGTCGGCCATGCTCGCGGGCAACGAGTCCGCGGCGACGATCACACCGCCCGCGAGCAGCAGCACGAACCACACCACGTTCGCCAGCGCCAGCACCACCTCGGCCTTGAGCGCCCCGCCGAGCAGCACACCCAGCGCGCCGAAGGCCAGCGTGCCCAGCACCACCAGCAGCACCGTCCACAGCAGACCGACCGGCGACGGCGACCAGCCCAGCGGCACCGCCGCGGCGGCCAGCACGAGCACCTGTAGCGCCACCACGACCAGACAACCCAGCACCCGCCCCGCCACCAGCAGCCAGCGGGGGAGCGCGGTCGCGGCGAGGCGCTTGAGGACGCCGTAGCGGCGGTCGAAACCCAGCGCGATCGCCTGCCCGGTGAACGCCGAGGACATCACCGCGAGCGCGAAGATCCGCGGCGTCACCGAGTCGACCCGGGGCTCGGCCATGTCGATGATGTCCAGCAGGCTCAGCCCGACCAGCAGCGTCAGCGGGATGAGCAGGGTCAGCAGCACCTGCTCGCCGTGCCGCAGGGTCAGCGTGGCCTCGGTGCGCGCGTGCGTCAGCAGCATCCGCAGCGGCCTGCCCGGCCCGGGGGCGGGGGTGAAGGTGCCTGGGGCGAACCGCCCGGCGTCGGTCATGGGCGCAGCTCCCGTCCGGTCAGCTCCAGGAACACGTCCTCCAGGCTGCGCCTGCCCACGGTCAGCTCCTCGGCCAGCACCCCCTGCTGCGCGCACCACGCGGTCACCGTCGAGACGACCTGCGGGTCCACCACCCCGGTCACCAGGTACCAGCCCGCGGTCGGCTCGGTCACCTGACAGCCCTCGGGCAGCGCCGCCGCCAGCAGCGCCGTGCCCAGCCCGGCCTTCGCGCGGAACCGGAGCTGCGCCCCGTCCGGCCGCTCGGCGGTCAGCTCGCGCGGGCTGCCCTGGGCCACCACCCGCCCGTGGTCGATGATCACCACCTGGTCGGCCAGCGCCTCGGCCTCGTCCATCAGGTGCGTGGTGAGCAGCACGCTCACCCCGTCCGCGCGCAGGGCGCCGACCAGCTCCCACACCAGCCGCCGGGCCTGCGGGTCCATCCCCGCGGTGGGCTCGTCGAGGAACACCACCTCCGGGCGCCCGATCAGCGCGCAGGCCAGCGAGAGCCGCTGCTGCTGGCCGCCGGAGAGCCGTTTGTACGGGGTGCGGGCCGCGCTCGCCAGGCCGAGTACGTCGATCAGCCACGCCGGGTCGAGCGGATTCGCCGCGCAGGCCGCCACCAGGGTCAGCATCTCGCCCACGCGCACACCGGGGTAGGCGCCGCCGCCCTGGGGCATCACGCCCATCCGGGGCCGCAGCCGCTCGCCGTCGACGGCCGGGTCGATGCCGAGCACGCGCACCTCGCCCGCGTCGCGGCGCAGGAAGCCCTCGCACACCTCGACGGTGGTCGTCTTGCCCGCGCCGTTGGGGCCGAGCAGGGCCAGCACGGACCCGCTCGCCAGGGTGAAGCCGAGACCGTCGACGGCTGTTGTCGACCCGTAACGCTTGACCAGGCCGGACACCTCGACGGCGGGCGCACTCACGACTGGGAAGCCTAGGGCATGGCCTGGGGGGCGCCGCCGGTCACCTTGTCGGCGGGCGCCCGCTCCTCACGCGGCAGGTACCGCCACACCGCCGCGAGCGCGAGCAGGGTGACCGCCGCGGCGCCGATGTAGGTGTAGGGGAGCACGAACACGCGGCCGTCGAAGGTGGCCCCGGTCGGCGCCAGCGCGACCGCCAGCGCGGCGCTGATGAGCATCGCCGCGGTGCGGAACTTCGTGTTGCCCGCCGCCGCGGCCAGTGGCACCGCCGCCCACAGCAGGTACCAGGGCTGCACCGTCGCGCCGAACACGAGCACGGCGCCCAGCGCCACGCCCAGCCCGGTGAGCGGACGCAGCCGCCAGCGGAAGCTGTCCATCAGCAGTTTCGCCGCGATCAGCGGACCGATCACCGCGCCGACCAGCCTGCTGACCGTGATCGCGGCGTCGATGTGGTTGCCGAGGCCGAGCAGGATGCCCATGCCGCCCGCGCCGAAGCCCAGCGCGGTCATCGGCGCCATCCAGCTCTTGATCGTGGCGGCCGTGTTGAGCGTGCTCACCCAGCCGTAGCCCAGCCCACTGCCCAACGACGCCGCGGTGAGCACGACCAGGAACACCACGCCCAGCCCGCCCGCCACGCCGAACAGGTGTTTCCACTTCCCGCCCAGCCTGCGCGCGATCATCACGCCGAGGAACCCCAGCGCCAGCGCGGCCGGGATCTTCACCGCCGCGCCGAGCGTGATCACCGCGGCGCCGATGGCGTACCAGAGCAGCTCACCGCGCTGCCACGGCGGGAACGGCCCGTCCGGGGTCACCCTGGCCATCCTGCTCAGCGCCAGCTCGAAACCGACCAGCATCAGGCCGATCGCCAGCGCCTCGTTGTGCACGCCGACCACCAGGTGGAACAGCACCAGCGGGTTCGCCGCGCCCAGCCACAGCGCGCTCACCGGGCTCACCCCGAACCGCCGCGCCAGCCGGGGCAGCGCCCACACGGCCATCGCCAGCCCGAGCAGTGCCAGCATCCGGTGCGCCGCCACGCCCATCACCACGTGGTCGCCGGTCAGCCAGCTCACCGCCTGGCCCAGGGTGAGGAACAGCGGCCCGTACGGCGACGGGGTCTCCCGCCACATCGTGGGCACGCCCTGGGTCAGCGGGTGGTTGATGCCCAGCGCCTGCGCCGGGCCGACCGTGTACGGGTCCAGCCCGAGCGCCACGATCTCGCTCTGCGCCAGGTAGCTGTAGACGTCGCGGCTGAAGCTCGGCACGGTGAACACCAGCGGCGCGATCCACATGACCAGCGTGCGGGCCATCTGCGGTACCGACACCACCCGCGCGCGACCCGGCCGCGACAGCCTGCCCAGCCCCAGCCAGGCGAGCACGATCATGAACACACCGCTGAACGCGATGGCCAGCGACACCGTGGTCATCCGGCTGAACAGGCCCAGCACCGGGAGCCGGAACACCGGGTTGAACACCGGCGCCGCCCCCGCGCCGAGCGAGCCGACGGCCAGCAGCAGCGCGCCCACCGTGCCGAACCGGCGCACCACGTCGAGCTGTTTGCGCTCGGCGGCGTTCAGTGCCCCCGCCTCGCCGTCGGCCGTGTCCGGCCGCGCCGCGCCGCGCCGTTCCGTCTCTCCCGCCACCACGTTCGGCAGGGTAGTCGTGCGGTTCCCGGGTGAGGGCGGTCACCTCGATCCACCCTGCCTTTGCCGACTCGACCGAAATAAGACACACTTGTGTTGTGAAAAAGACCGCCCCCGCTCCACGCGCCCCGGAGGAGACCCCTGGTCCCTTCGCGGCCGGGCAGCAGGCCGACGGCCGCACCAGACACGGTGTGGCCCGGCTGCTGCTGGAACAGGGACCGGTCAGGGCGACCACGATCGCCGAGGCGCTCCGGCTGAGCCCCACCGCCGTCCGCAGGCACCTGGACGCACTGGTCGCCGACGGGGAGGCGTACACCCGAGACGCCCCCCGCCTCGGCCACCGGGGCCGCGGCCGCCCGGCGAAGCTCTTCCTGCTCACCGAGTCCGGCCGGTCCCGGTTCGGGCACGCCTACGACGACCTCGCGATCTCCGCCCTGCGCTTCCTCGCCGAGAGCGGGGGAGAGCAGGCGGTCCGCGCGTTCGCCGAACGCCGGGTGGCCATCCTGGTCGACCGGCACCGCGGCGCCGTGACCGCACCGGGAAACCCCGCGGCGCGCGCCGAGGCACTTGCCACGGCGCTGTCGCGGGAGGGCTACGCTGCGTCGACGCGCAGTGTCGGCGCGGGGGAGCAGCTCTGCCAGCACCATTGCCCGGTCGCGCACGTGGCCGCGGAGTTCCCCCAGCTCTGCGAGGTCGAGACGGCGGCGTTCGCCGACCTGCTCGGCACCCACGTGCAGCGACTGGCGACCATCGCGCGCGGTGACGCCGCGTGCACGACGCACGTCCCGCTCGCGCCTGCCGGGGACCCCCCGAGTCCGCGTTCCGGCGCCACCGCACCACCCGTTCCGCATGGAGGGAAGGCCCGATGACTGCCGCTGCCGAGCAGCGCACCACCACGTCAGTGCCCCTGTCCCAGGAAGAGACCCTGGACACGTTCGGCCGATACGAATACGGCTGGGCCGACTCGGACACCGCGGGGGCAGGTGCTCAGCGCGGCCTCTCCGAGGCCGTCGTCCGGGACATCTCGGACAAGAAGTCCGAGCCGGAGTGGATGCTGGAGTCCCGGCTCAAGGGGCTGCAGCTCTTCGACCGCAAGCCGATGCCGAGCTGGGGCGCGGACCTGTCGGGGATCGACTTCGACAACATCAAGTACTTCGTGCGGTCCACCGAGAAGCAGGCCCAGTCCTGGGACGACCTGCCGGCGGACATCAAGAACACCTACGACAAGCTGGGCATCCCGGAGGCCGAGAAGGCCCGCCTGGTGTCCGGCGTCGCGGCGCAGTACGAGTGCCTCGCCGGTGACAGTCTCGTGTGGACGGCCAACCGCGGCCAGGTCTACATCAAGGAAATCGAGCCCGGCGACCTGGTCTTCGCCTATGACGAGGATGCTCGACGGTTTGTCGTCGCGCCGGTGAAGGGTGCCGCGCAGACCGACGTCAAGCAGACCTACGCGGTACGGACCACGAGGCGGAGCATTCGGACGACCGACAACCACCCGATGCTCGTGCTCCGAGACGAGCGCAAGCCGGGCAGGCAGCGGGCTCGATTCGTGCGGAGTTGGGTCACCGTCGGAGATCTGCGGCCTGGAGACTTCATCGCTGTTCCCCGTCAGTTGCCCGAGTTCGGCGAAGCGTACGACCTGCCTGAGTTGGTGACCGGCGGCCATCACCTGGAAAGCCCCGTTCATGGCCCGGACAAGTCGACGGTGGACTTGATGTGGTTGCTCGGGTTGTTCATCGGCGATGGAAACCTGCATCTGTCGGCCAAGACCTACCGCGTTCAGTTCGCGATCCCGGCGACGGATGTCGAACTTCGGGCTGAACTCGCCCGAGTGGTGTCGGACTTGTTCGGGCTGTCGGCCATCGAGTCCGACGAGTACCGCGTCGTGGTGAACTCCAAGGCATTGACGGAGTGGATCACCGACCTCGGTTTCGCGGGCCTGGCAATGACCAAACGGGTTCCCGACTGGGTTTACGCCCTTCCGCTCGACCAGCGGCTCGCGTTCCTGGGCGGTTGGGTCGACGCCGACGGGTATGTCGGCCCCCAGCGCAGCGGCTCGGTACTGCTGACGTGCGCGAATCAGGCGCTGATCGAACAAGCCCGGGAACTGGTGGAGTTGTCCGGCTTGCGGGCGGGCGGGCCGTGGTCGTCTACACAGCCATACCGGCACGCACCCGAGCGCATCCAGACGGCGTGGCGGTTGGGAATCAGCGGCGACTTCGAACAACTCGGCTGTCGCAACCCCAAGCGTGTCGAGCGGTTCGGGCGTCGTGTGTATAGCCACAACTCGACCGGCGCGAACGGCACGACGATTCGCGCGCATTGCGACGAATGGCTGGGGTTCGAACGAGTCAAGGCGATCGAGCCGTACGAGATCGAGCCGGTGTACGACATCGAGGTCGACGGCCCGCACAACTTCGTGGCCGAGGGACTTGTGGTGCACAATTCCGAAGTGGTCTATCACCAGATCAACGAGGAACTTGAGAAGCAGGGTGTCATCTTCCTCGACACCGACACCGCGCTCAAGGAGCACCCGGAGCTGTTCGCCGAGTACTACGGATCGGTGATCCCGCACGGGGACAACAAGTTCTCCGCCCTCAACGGCGCGGTCTGGTCCGGCGGCTCGTTCATCTACGTGCCCAAGGGCGTGCACGTGGAGATTCCGCTGCAGGCGTACTTCCGCATCAACACCGAGAACATGGGCCAGTTCGAGCGCACGCTGATCATCGTCGACGAGGGTGCCTACGTGCACTACGTCGAGGGCTGCACCGCGCCGATCTACTCCTCGGACTCGCTGCACTCCGCGGTCGTGGAGATCATCGTCAAGAAGGGCGGCCGCTGCCGCTACACGACCATCCAGAACTGGTCGAACAACGTCTACAACCTGGTCACCAAGCGCGCCAAGGCCGAAGAGGGCGCGACCATGGAGTGGATCGACGGCAACATCGGCTCCAAGGTCACCATGAAGTACCCGGCGGTGTTCCTGATGGGCGAGCACGCGCACGGCGAGGTGCTTTCCATCGCCTTCGCGGGCGAGGGCCAGCACCAGGACGCGGGCGCCAAGATGGTCCACCTCGCGCCGCACACGACCTCGAAGATCGAGTCGAAGTCGGTGGCGCGCGGCGGCGGCCGCACGTCCTACCGCGGCCTGGTCCAGGTCAACAAGCGGGCGCACCACTCGAAGTCCACGGTCAAGTGCGACGCGCTGCTGGTCGACACGATCAGCCGCTCGGACACCTACCCGTACGTCGACATCCGCGAGGACGACGTGCAGATGGGCCACGAGGCCACGGTGTCCAAGGTCAGCGACGACCAACTGTTCTACCTGATGTCGCGCGGCCTGTCCGAGGACGAGGCCATGGCGATGATCGTGCGCGGGTTCATCGAGCCCATCGCGCGCGAGCTGCCCATGGAGTACGCCCTCGAACTGAACCGCCTGATCGAGCTGCAGATGGAAGGGGCCGTCGGCTAAATGACGACAGCACAGCCGATGTCACCTGTCGTGGGATCGCATTCGCACGGTGCCCGCGTTCCCGAGGCGTCTCGCGCCGAGTGGTTCACCTCGTTCGACGTCGCCGCGTTCGAGGTGCCCTCCGGTCGCGAGGAGATCTGGCGCTTCACCCCGATGAAGCGCCTCGCGGGCCTGCACACCGGGGTCGCGGCCACCGGTTCCGTCGCCGTGTCGGTGGACGCCGCGCCCGAGGTCTCCGTGGAGACCGTCGAGCGCGGCGACTCCCGGCTCGGTGTGGCGGGCGTGCCCGCCGACCGGGTCGCGGCCCAGGCGTACAGCTCGTTCACCGAGGCCACCGTGCTGACCGTGGCCAAGGAGGTCCGCGCGTCCGCGCCGACCACGGTCACCGTCACCGGCCCGGGTGCGGGCAAGGTCGCCTACGGGCACCTGCAGGTGCGCGCCGAGCGGTTCGCCGAGGCCGTCGTGGTCCTCGACCACCGCGGGTCCGGCGTCTACGCGGACAATGTGGAGTTCGTCCTCGACGACGGCGCCAAGCTCACCGTGGTGTCCATTCAGGACTGGGCCGACGACGTGGTGCACGTCTCCGCGCACCACGCCAGGATCGGCCGCGACGCGCTGCTGCGGCACACCGTGGTCACCCTCGGCGGCGACCTCGTGCGGGTGTCCCCGACGGTCGCGTTCGCCGAGCGGGGCGGCGAGGTCGACCTGACCGGGCTGTACTTCGCCGACGCGGGCCAGCATTTCGAGCACCGCACGTTCGTCGACCACGCCAAGCCGCACTGCACGTCGAATGTGACGTACAAGGGCGCGCTGCAGGGACAGGACGCGCACACCGTGTGGATCGGCGACGTGCTGATCCGCGCGGCCGCCGAGGGCACCCAGACCTACGAGCTCAACCGGAACCTGGTCCTCACCGACGGCGCCCGCGCCGACTCGGTGCCGAACCTGGAGATCGAGACCGGCGAGATCGCGGGAGCCGGGCACGCCAGCGCTACCGGCCGGTTCGATGACGAGCAGCTTTTCTACCTGCAGGCCCGCGGCATTCCCGAGCGCCAGGCGCGCAGGCTGGTCGTGCGCGGCTTCTTCCACGAGCTGTTGATGAAGATCGAGGTCCCCGCGGTGCGCGAGCGCCTGGAGGCCGCGATCGAGGCCGAGCTGGAAGCTGTCGGAGTATGAGGCCCGCCGGCGAGATGAGCACCGCCGACGTACTTGTCGCCGCGGAGGCGAGATGAGCAGAGCGTGTGCACTGTCCGATCTGGACGACGGCAAGCCGTTCGCCGTCGAGGTCGACGATGTGGCCGTGGTGCTGGTGCGCCAGGGCGATGTCGTGCACGCGCTGCGCGACGAGTGTTCGCACGCCGAACTGTCCCTTTCGGAGGGTGAGCTGACCAGCAGGGGTCTGGAGTGCTGGCTGCACGGGTCGTGTTTCGACCTGCGCACCGGTGCTCCGTCCTCGCCGCCTGCCACGGAACCGGTGGATGTGTTCCCCGTGACGCTGATCGGCGGTGACGTCCACGTGGACGTCTCTGTTTCCACCAACCGCGATACCAAGAACTGACTGCCCAACAGGAGAACGAAGCAGACATGGCCACGCTGGAGATCAAGGACCTGCACGTCTCGGTCAGCACCGACGATGGTCCCAAGGAGATCCTCAAGGGTGTCGACCTGACCGTGCGGGCGGGCGAGACGCACGCGATCATGGGGCCCAACGGGTCCGGCAAGTCCACGCTGTCCTACGCGGTCGCCGGCCACCCCAAGTACGAGGTGACCTCCGGCTCGATCACCCTCGACGGCGAGGACGTGCTGGCGATGGCGGTCGATGAGCGGGCCCGCGCGGGCTTGTTCCTCGCCATGCAGTACCCGGTCGAGGTGCCCGGCGTGTCGATGTCCAACTTCCTGCGCACCGCGGCCACCGCGATCCGCGGCGAGGCCCCGAAGCTGCGGCACTGGGTCAAGGAGGTCAAGGAGTCGATGCGGGAACTCGACATCGATCCCGCCTTCGCCGAGCGCAGCGTCAACGAGGGTTTCTCCGGCGGTGAGAAGAAGCGGCACGAGATCCTGCAGCTCGCCCTGCTTCAGCCGAAGATCGCCATCCTGGACGAGACCGACTCCGGCCTCGATGTCGACGCGCTGCGCGTGGTGTCCGAAGGGGTCAACCGGTTCAAGGAGTCCGGCGAGGTGGGCGTGCTGCTGATCACGCATTACACCCGCATCCTGCGCCACATCACCCCGGATTTCGTGCACGTTTTCGCGGGTGGGCGGATTGTCGAGTCGGGCGGCTCCGAGCTGGCCGACGTGCTGGAGGCCGATGGCTACGTGAAGTACGCCGGTACCCAGGAAGCGGCGGGCATCGCCTGACGTTGTCACTGGTAGAGCGAAGCCAACCCAGACAGGAGGTGCGCGCGTGACCACGGTGACAGCGCCACTGGACGTCGACACGCTGCGGGCCGACTGCGTGATCCTCGGCCGCACGGTGCGCGACGGCAAACGCCTGGTGTACCTGGATTCCGGCGCGACCTCGCAGCGGCCCGGCCAGGTGCTCGACGCCGAGCGGGCGTTCCTGGAGCAGCACAACGCGGCCGTGCACCGCGGCGCGCACCAGCTCGCCGAGGAGGCGACGGACGCCTACGAGGCCGCCCGCGCCCGGATCGCCGGGTTCGTCGGCGTCGCCGCGGACGAGGTGGTGTTCACCAAGAACGCCACCGAGGGCATCAACCTGGTCGCCTACGCCATGGGCAACGCTTCGACCGCTGGCCCCGAGTCGGCGCGGTTCGTGCTCGGCCCCGGCGACGAGATCGTGGTCACCGAGATGGAGCACCACGCGAACCTGGTGCCGTGGCAGCAGCTCGCGCACCGCACCGGCGCCACGCTGCGCTGGTTCGGCGTCACCGACGACGGTCGGCTCGATCTGTCCACTATGGACGAGTTGGTCAACGCCCGGACCAAGGTCGTGGCGTTCACCCATCAGTCCAATGTGCTCGGTACGGTCAACCCGGTCGCGTCGATCGTCGCGCGGGCAAGGGAAGTCGGCGCCCTGACGGTGCTCGACGCGTGCCAGTCGGTCCCGCATTCCGCAGTGGACTTCGCCGCGCTGGGTGTGGACTTCGCGGTGTTCTCCGGCCACAAGATGCTCGGCCCGTCCGGCATCGGCGTGCTCTACGGGCGGCGCGAACTGCTGGGCGCGATGCCGCCGTTCCTCACCGGTGGGTCGATGATCGAGATGGTCGAGATGGCCCGCTCGACGTTCGCCCCGCCGCCGCAGCGGTTCGAGGCCGGGGTACCGATGACGTCGCAGGCGGTCGGCCTCGGCGCGGCGGTGGACTACTTGTCGGTCGTCGGCATCGATCGGATCGCCGAGCACGAGCACGGGCTGACCGTGGCCGCGCTGGCGGGTCTGGCGGAGATCCCGGGTGTCCGGGTGCTCGGGCCGACCCTGGACGCGTCCGGCGAGGTGGCCCAGCGCGGCGGCGCGGTGTCGTTCGTCATCGACGGCGTCCACCCGCACGACGCGGGCCAGGTGCTCGACAACGAGGGCATCGCCGTGCGCGTCGGCCACCACTGCGCGTGGCCGCTGCACCGGCGGCTCGGGGTGCCCGCCAGCATCCGGGCGAGTTTCTATCTGTACAACGACCTCCGCGACGTCGCCGCCCTGCTTGATGGCGTGCGGGAGGCCCGGCGGTTCTTCGGGGTGAGCGGCTGATGCAGTTGCAGCAGATGTACCAGGAGATCATCCTGGACCACTACAAGAACCCGCACGGCCGCGGCCTGCGCGACCCGTACGACGCCGAGTCCTTCCAGGTGAACCCCACCTGCGGCGACGAGGTCACCCTGCGCGTCAAGCTCGACGGCGACTCGGTGGCCGATGTGTCCTATGAGGGGCAGGGCTGCTCGATCAGCCAGGCGTCGACGTCGGTGCTCACCGATCTGGTGGTCGGCCGAACTGTCCACGATGCACTGTCCACTATGGACGCTTTTGTGGCGCTGATCCAGGGCCGCGGCAAGGTCGAGCCGGACGAGGACGTGCTGGAGGACGGCATCGCCTTCGCGGGGGTGGCGAAGTACCCGGCGCGGGTGAAGTGCGCCCTGCTGGGGTGGATGGCTTTCAAGGACGCGGTGGCCCGCGCGAACGGGTCGCCCAACGGAATGGGAACGCGATGAGCGACGAAGCCACCGACGAGATCCAACGCGGCGCCGCGGGCATGCCCGAGTTGGCCCCCAGCGCGGACCTGGCCTCCTTGGACGACCTCGAAGAAGCCATGCGCGACGTGGTCGACCCCGAGTTGGGGATCAACGTGGTCGACCTTGGCCTGGTCTACGACATTCGGGTGGAGGACGGCAACACCGCCATCATCGACATGACCTTGACGTCGGCGGCCTGCCCCCTGACCGATGTCATCGAAGACCAGACCCGAGCGGCCCTCACCGGCGGCGGCCTGGTCCAGGACTTCAGGATCAACTGGGTCTGGATGCCCCCCTGGGGCCCCGAAAAGATCACCGACGACGGTCGGGAGCAGTTGCGCGCCCTGGGCTTCACCGTCTGATCGTCGAACTGATCCCGCGCTGATCCCCAGCGGTGGGCAGCGCCGACTGACCTGATCCAGCCGAACTCCCCGACCACTTCCCGGTCGGGGAGTTCGGCGTTCCCGTGCCTTGTTCTTCCTCTTCTTCAAATTTGGGCCCGATATCCTGCTTTCGCTATCTACTATCAAGATATCGGATAGTTGTCGAAAAGGGAACGACGCACCGTGGAGATACGAGCGAGCAACTACAGAACCGGGGTGGGAACAAGCGCCCGGAGACCGTGGAGCACCACCGTGCCGTATCGGAAGATGCGGCATGCTGCGGCTGATCGCGTGAATCCGGGGCGAGCGCGCCCTACGGCGGTGGCGGCGGTGATCGACTTCTGTTCCCATGGGTGTCGTGCCTCGACCCACGCGTGAGCAACTCGCCGCGGCTCGGGACCGGGCGATCCCCGATGTCCTCGTGCCCGGGCTGGACGTCCTGTTCTGCGGTATCAACCCCGGCCTCTACTCCGGGGCGACCGGCCACCACTTCGCCCGGCCCGGCAACCGGTTCTGGCCCGCCCTGCACCTGGCGGGCTTCACCCCACGCCAACTGCGACCCGAGGAACAGCACCGATTACCAGAGTTCGGGCTCGGCGTGACCAACCTCGTCGCCCGCGCCACCGCCCGGGCCGACGAACTCGACGCCCACGAACTCACCGCGGGCGGCGCGCGGCTGCGGCAAGTGGTGGCCGAGTACGCCCCCCGAACTGTGGCCATCGTCGGGATCACCGCGTATCGGACCGCGTTCGGCGCGCCCAAAGCGGTGGTCGGCCCGCAGCCCGTGCCAATCGGCACCGCCGGAGTGTGGGTGCTGCCCAACCCGAGCGGCCTCAACGCCCACTACCAACTCGACAGCCTCGCCGCCCAGTTCCGAGCTCTCCGCCAGTCCCTGGACCACTCGACCGACTGAGCCCTACCGCGCCGCCACCATCGCCGCGCGGACTCGCCACGGTGCGCGCCGGAACAGCGCGGCCATCGCCGCCGCGGTTCCGCGCACGTCCTCCCGCCCGCTGAGGTACGCCCGCTGCAGATCGTCCGGCAGCGCGAAGAACTCGGCGAAGAACTCCGGCACCCGCTCAGCAGGCAGAGCCAGCAGCGTCCGCAACCCACGTCGCCGCAGTGCGTGCACGGCCCGCGCCGCGGGCGACCACACAGCCGCACGGCCCGCCGCCGACGCGGCGAGCGGGCCGCGGGGGAGTGCGCGGGCGATGGCGTCGGCCACCCGGGGCGCGGTCAGCAGCGCATCGGCCACGCTGTACCCGGTGGCCGGGTGGATCATCCCCGCCGCCACCCCGAACGGCACCGCCCCGCGCCGCCACACCGGGGGCACCGGCACGTCCAAGGCGAACCGCACCCGCTCGACCGTGTCCGCGTCAGCCCGGATACCGGCCGCGGCGAGCCGGGCGATCAGCCGCGACCGCAGCTCGTCCAGCCCGAGACCCGGCCGACGGGCCAGGGACGTCTCCTCCAGCAGGACCCGCCCGCCCGGCAGCGGTACCGCGTAGAGGAACGTCGACCCGCACCACCGCATGAACACCGCCTCACCGGGCGCCACCAGCCCGGCGGCGCTCGCGGCGGGCACCATCAGCCCATACGCGGTCTGCTCCGCCCGGGTCCCACGCGGCGGCCCGCCGGACAGCACCCGCCGGGCGCCGCTCGCGTCGATGACCACCGCGCCCGCCAGGCGTGCGCCCGAGGCGAGCGCCACCGTGGCCCCACGCGGTCCGTACGCCGCCGACACCACCCGATCCATCACGGTCGCAAGTGGACTCCGGGTGAACGCTGACAGCACGGAGTCGTTGTCCAGCACCGCATATCCCCGCGCGAGCGACCTGCCCGCCGCGTGCACGGCCGAGGCAGGCAGCACGGTCGACCCAGGCGGCAGGGCGGCGCACTGGTCGGCCCAGAGTCCGTAGGTCGCGGGCCAGCGCGCGTGCGGGTCCGGGTCGACCAGGGCCGTGTGCAGTCCACGCCGCGCGCACCCATCAGCGACCGCCCACCCGGCAGGCCCAGCCCCGACGACGATCACGTCAACCGATCCCACGCCACGATCCCACCACGCGCGCCCCATCGCGGGTCCCTCCAGGGCCTACTCTCCAGTCCATGTTCGACCACCTCGATGAGCGCGAGTCCCGTCGCGACGCGGCCGCCGGGCCCGCCGACCTCGCCGCCAGCCCGTTCCGTGGCGACCGCGACCGCATCGTCGCCTCGCCGTTCTTCGCGCGGCTCGGCGGTGTCACCCAGGTGGTCAGCGCCAGCGGCTCGGGCCTGCTGCACAACCGGCTCACGCACAGCCTCAAGGTCGCCCAGGTGGGCCGCGCCATCGCGGAGCGCCTGGTGTCCGACCCGGACCTGGCGCGGCTGCTGGACAAGCTGGGCGGCTGCGACCCGGACGTGGTCGAGGCCGCCGCCGTCGCCCACGACCTTGGCCACCCGCCGTTCGGGCACCTCGGCGAGCAGGTGCTCGACCGGCTCGCGCGGCACCGGTTCAGCCTGCCCGACGGCTTCGAGGGCAACGCGCAGAGCTTCCGCATCGTCACCACCACCGACACCCGCGGCCCGCGCGCGGCCGGGCTCGACCTCACCGCCGCCGTGCGCGCCGCGATGCTCAAGTACCCGTGGACGCGGCTGTCGCACCCGGCGCCGCACCCGCGCGCGCTGCCCGACCCGCCGCGCGGCGCGGGTGAGCCGAAGGAGGCGCCGGGCACCGGGTCGAGCAAGTTCTCCGCGTACGTCACCGAACTCGACGACCTGTTCCAGTGCCGCGCGCCGTTCGCGGGCCGCGTCGCCGAGTGGCAGCAGACCGTCGAGGCGTCGGTGATGGACAACGCCGACGACATCGCCTACGCCATCCACGACCTGGAGGACTTCCACCGCATCGGCGTGCTGCAGCACGCGCCGGTGTCGGCCGAGCTCGGCCAGTGGGAGTCCGACCGAGCCGAATTCGCGGCCGAGTCCGAACTCGGCGCGTATCGACGCAGGCCGGGACAGTCGCTGGAGGTGCTCCGCAGGCGCCTGCACGCCCGCGACTCCTGGATCTTCGACGACGACGCGTTCGTCGCCGCGGTGTCGCGGGTGCGCGCCGAACTCGTCGACGACCTGCTGTCGGCGCCGTTCGACGGCTCGGTGGCCGCCGAGCAGGCGTTCGGCCGGTTCTCCGCGGGCTGGACCGCGCGGCTGGTCGCGGGCGTGCACGTGGTGCCCGACCCGCCGACCCGCTCCGGGCACGTGTTGCTCGGCCGCGAGCAGTGGCACGAGGTGCAGGTCCTCAAGTTCGTGCACCGCCGGTTCGTGTTGCTGCGCCCTGATCTCGCCCTCTACCAGCGCGGGCAGGCGCGGCTGCTCACGTCGCTGGTGGAGGCGCTGGACCAGTGGCTCGCCGACCGGTTCGAGGCCGACCGGCTGCCGCGCAGACTGCACGACCTGGTGGAACTTGCCGTCGAGGAGTACGGGTGTCTGGCCAAGAACAGGCCGGACACGCTCATCGGGGCCACGGGTGACGGGCCGGAGGGTTCCGCCGGGGTGCTCGCCCTTGCCCGCGGCCGCGCTGTGATCGACTTCGTCGCTTCACTGACCGACGGCCAAGCCGCGTCCCTGCTGGAGGCCCTGTCCGGCCGCACAGGCCAGTTCTGGTCGGACGCCTTCGTGCTCTGACGCGCTCGGGCGGGGTCCGCGTAGCGTGCGGACATGGGCAAAGCGCGGACGGTCGCGGGCGGCGGGCGGGCCGTCGAGGTGCCGCCGGAGCGGCTGGCGGGCTGGTTCGACCGGTTCGCCGCGCGGCACGGCGGCGTCGTGCGGACCGTGGTCGCCGCCGATTCCGTGCTGGTCGAAGCCGTCGACGGGGCCACGGCGACCACGACGGTGCCGTTCGCCCCGCTGGCCGCCGAGCCGGGGGAGCGGGTCGGGCTGGACGTGACCGCGCTGGCCGACCACCTCGCCGCGCCGCGCCGGGTCGGGCTGCTGCTGGTGCGTCTCGGCGGGCACAGCCTGGGTGTCGCGGAGGCGGGCAAGGTCGTGCTCTCCCGCACCGATCGCCACCTGGTCCACGGCCGCAGCGCCGCGGGCGGCTGGTCGCAACAGCGTTTCGCCCGGCGGCGCGAAGGCCAAGCCCGGCAGGCGCTGGAAGCCGCCGCCCGCGACGTCGCCGACGTGCTCGGCACCCGCGTCGCCGATCTCGACGCCGTCGTCCTCGGCGGCGACCAGCGCGCACTGGACACCCTGCGCGCCGACCGGGGTCTCGCCTCGGTGTTCGCCTTGGCCGAGCCACGCGTGCTCGACGTGCCCGAACCACGCCGCACCGTGCTCGACGACGCCGCGGCGCGCGCTTTCTCGGTCGAGATCGTCGTTCGCGATCCCTGACTCCCAGCTTGCGCACAGCGGGCTCACAGACTCGGGGCGCACAGTCGGGTCATGAGTGACACACCAGTGCCCGGCGACCGCCCGCAGCCGACACAACCGCTGCCCGACGGCGACCAGACAGCTCACGCCGCGGCAGCCCAGCCCGATCCCGCCCACTCGGACCCCGGGGTCGCTCAATCTGATCCCGCTGCCGCCCACTCGAACCGGGGGGAGGCCCAGCCTGATCCCGCGGCCGCGCAAGCAGTTCCCCCGGCGGCCCAGCCGACCCCGGCGGCGGCCCAGTCCGCGCCACCAGGGTCGACCGGCGCCACAGCCGGGACAGTGCGATCAGGACCTCCGGCGGGAGGAAAATCACGGCGCACGGTGAGTCTGCTGGTGGCCGCCCTTGTCGGCGCGGGCCTACTGGTCGGCGGCGGTGTAGCCGGTTACTTCATCGGCGACGCGGGCGACGGCAGACCCGGCCACGCCCGCTACGAGCAGGGCCCGCGCGGTGGCCCACTGATGGACCGCGGCGGCCCCGGCGGCCGACTCGACCGCGGCCCCCGACCCCCGCGCCGCGCCATTCCACAGTCCCCACCGTCGACCTCGCCAACCTCGACCACCCAGCCGACCACGACCCAACCGACCACCACCGGCTGAGCCGACCACCGCCTTGTCGGCCACCCCGAAGTTGTCCACATCCCCCCGAACCATCCACAGAATTTCCCGCACCCCCCGCCCCGACCCCATCGCCGATAGACTGGAGCAGGGCCGACCCCCCGAGGTGGGTGGGGGTCTGCGCGGCGGTGGTTTGAGCGGGCTGAGCGGGTTGAGTAGGCGCGGGTTGAGCGCTGGCCTCGCGGGAACTGGCTCAGCCGAGGGTGCCGGTGGCCAGCAGGCCGCCGTCTATCCGCACCGTCTCACCGGTGATCCAGCTCGCCCCGTCCGACACCAGGAACGCCACCAGACGCGCGACGTCCTCCGGGTTGCCGAGGCGCTTCATCGGGTAGGCGTTGGCCGCCTCCGACTCCCGGTCGGTGTAGAGCGCCTCCGCGAAGCGGGTCTTCACCACCGCCGGGGCGACGGCGTTGACCCGGATGCCGGGGCCGAGCTGCCACGCCAGTTCCTCCGTCAGCCGGATCAGCGCCGCCTTGCTCGCCCCGTACGCGGCGATCACCCCCGACGACCGCAGGCCCGCGACCGACGCGATGTTGACCACCGCGCCGCCGTGTTCGGCCATCCACGCCTTGAACGCGAGCTGCACGAAACCCAGCGCCGCCACCACGTTCGTGTCGAAGATCTTGCGCACGCCTGCCAGGTCGGCGTCCATCAGCGACCCGTAGACCGGGTTGATCCCGGTGTTGTTGACCAGGATGTCGAGCCCGCCAAGTTCGGCCACCGTGCGCTCGACAACCGCGGCCCGGTCGTCGTCGGAGCCGGTGTTCGCCGCGACGGCGAGGACGCGCGCGCCCGGTACGGCGGCGCGGATCTCCGCGGCGGCGGCGTCGAGCGCGTCCTGCTTGCGGGCCGAGATCGTCACGGCCGCGCCGCCGCGGGCCAGTTCGGTGGCGATGGCCAGGCCGATGCCCCGGCTGGCGCCGGTGACGAGGGCGGTCTTTCCGGCGTACTCGGCTGAAGTCATGGGCGGCACTCTAGCTAAGCGCACGCTTAGTTTCGAGTGCGGGCGACGGGTACCGCCGCCGATTGCGTAGACTGGGCGCGTGGTCTTCATCGACTGATGCGCAGGCGGGCTCGCGAGTCACGGCACGCGAGCGGATGACCCCTGCCCACGACCACGCGATCGACGGAGCCTCCACTTGATCACCGCCACTGACCTCGAACTGCGCGCGGGCTCGCGCATCCTGCTCTCCGACACCGCGCTGCGCGTGCAGGCAGGCGACCGGATCGGCCTGGTCGGCCGCAACGGCGCGGGCAAGACGACCACCCTGCGCGTGCTCGCGGGCGAGGGCGAGCCCTACGCGGGTGAGCTGCGCCGCACCGGCGAGCTGGGCTACCTGCCGCAGGACCCGCGTGAGGGCGACCTCTCGGTCACCGCCAAAGACCGGGTGCTCTCCGCGCGCGGCCTCGACGAGCTGCTGCGCGAGATGGAGAAGGCGCAGACGGCGATGGCCGAGCACGTCGACGCGGCCAAGCGGGACGTCGCGGTGCGCAAGTACGGCCGCCTGGAGGAGCGCTTCGCCGACCTCGGGGGCTACGCCGCCGAGAGCGAGGCCGCGCGCATCTGCGCCAACCTCGGCCTGGCCGACCGCGTGCTGCTGCAGCCGCTGCGCACCCTGTCCGGCGGCCAGCGCCGCCGGGTCGAGCTGGCGCGCATCCTGTTCGCCGCCTCCGAGGCGGGCATCGGTGGCGGCGCGGGCACGATCCTGCTGCTCGACGAGCCCACCAACCACCTCGACGCCGACTCGATCACCTGGCTGCGCAGCTTCCTCAAGGGCCACACCGGCGGCCTCATCGTCATCAGCCACGACGTCGAGCTGCTGGCCGACGTGGTCAACAAGGTCTGGTTCCTCGACGCCATGCGCGCCGAGGTCGACCTGTACAACATGGGCTGGCAGCGCTACCTCGACGCCCGCGCGGCCGACGAGAAGCGGCGCAGGCGCGAGCGAGCCAACGCCGAGAAGAAGGCGTCGACGCTGATGGCGCAGGCCGACAAAATGCGCGCCAAGGCCACCAAGGCGGTCGCCGCGCAGAACATGATCAAGCGCGCCGAGAAGCTGGTCGCCGGCCTGGACGAGGTGCGCCAGTCGGACAAGGTCGCCAAGATCCGGTTCCCCGAGCCCGCCCCCTGCGGCAAGACCCCGCTGACAGCCGAGGGGCTGAGCAAGTCCTACGGCTCGCTGGAGATCTTCAGCGGCGTCGACCTGGCCATCGACAAGGGCTCGCGGGTCGTGATCCTCGGTCTCAACGGCGCGGGCAAGACCACGCTGCTGCGCCTGCTCGGCGGCATGGAGAAGGCCGATTCCGGCAGCGTCGTGCCCGGCCACGGGCTGCGGCTGGGCTACTACGCCCAGGAGCACGAGACCCTCGATCACGCGGCCAGCGTGTGGACCAACGTGCGGCACGCCGCGCCGGACACCCCCGAGCAGCAGTTGCGGTCGCTGCTGGGCACGTTCCTGTTCGCGGGCGAGCAACTCGACCAGCTCGCGGGCACGCTGTCCGGTGGCGAGAAGACGCGGCTCGCGTTGGCGGGTCTGGTGTCCAGCGCGGCCAACGTGCTGCTGCTCGACGAGCCCACCAACAACCTCGACCCGGCCAGCCGCGAACAGGTGCTCGACGCGCTGCGCCGCTACAGCGGGGCGGTCGTGCTCGTCACGCACGACCCCGGCGCGGTCGAGGCACTGGAACCCGAGCGGGTGATCCTTCTCCCAGACGGCACCGAGGATCACTGGTCCGCCGAGTACCTGGAACTCGTTCAGCTCGCGTGAAATGGGGCGTTTTCCAGGGATCTTGTATTCAAAGATCACGCTCAGTCCCGAGACCGGTATCTGGTGTGAGCGGGGGAGTTCCGCACCTTTTTCCCATCTCGTCTGGCATTCCGCGCCACCGTGTTCGATCATTGCGGCGGTAGGGGTCATCCGTGGCCCCGCCACTCGCGACGGAAGGCGGACAACGTGGCTGACCTCAAGAAAGGCGCGCGGATCACCGGTGCCACGCGCGACAAGCTTGCCACCGACTTGAAGAAGAAGTACGAGAAGGGCGCCAGCATCCGTGCGCTCGCGGAAAGCACTGGGCGTTCCTATGGATTCGTCCACCGAGTCCTCTCGGAGTCCGGTGTCGCCCTGCGCGGACGGGGTGGGGCGACACGGACCAAGAAGAAGTAGCGGCGCTTGCCCGCCTCAGGGCGAGGGCGGTGGCTCCGGTGCGGTGCCGACATCGGAACCGATCACCGGTCGCGATCCGGTGATCGCACCGGAATCCGGTGTGCCGCTCTCGCTTTCGGGTCGTCGGTCCGCCTCCGCGAAGGCGAGCGCGGCGCCCAGCAAAGCCACGGGATAGACCAGGTAACCCCACCGCGTCGCGGGTGCGAGCGTGATCGCCGCGCCCAGCCCCGTCGCGATGCGCACCGTCGCGGTCGCGGCCGTGCGCGGCGGTCGCAGCACCAGCCAGGCCGTCACCGCGACCGCCGCCAGCGCCAGCAGGATCAGCGCGACGGTGTGTCCGAGCGGGCCGATGCTCGCGATCAGGTGTCCTGGCAACGGACTCGACGCGGGTGAACTCGCCTGGCCCAGCCCGATCGGGAACTTGACCACGTGCTCGACGAAGGCCGCCGGGTCGGCGGCCAGCACCGGCACGACGATCACCGCGCCCACGGCCACCAGCGTGCCGAGGAACACCGCGACGGCGCGACCGCCGCGCCACGCCAGAATCCCGATGCCCAGCACGACGGCGGCGGGCACCGCGGTCAGCTTCATGGTGACCATCACCGCGCAGACGGTGCCTGTCCACAGGGGACCCGCGCGGTAGGCGAGCGCCGCCGCGAGGACGATCAGCGCGAGCACGGCGAGATCGTCGCCCGCGACGGTGAACGTCAGCGCGGTCAGCGGGCTCACCGCGGCCAGGTGCGCGGCCCGCACCGGGATCACCGGCCTGCCGAGCACCCGCCACGCCGCCCACACCGCCGCGCAGGCGCCCAGCAGGAACATCACCCGCGAGTCGGTCAGCGGATGGTCGCCGAGCAGCGCGCGCGGCATGCCGAACACCGTCATCGCCGGGCCGTAGGGCGTGTAGTCGTCGGGGTGCGGCGCGCGGCCGAGCGTCGCCAGGTCGAGATACGGGGTGCCGTCGGCGAACAGCAGGCGCGCGGACCGCTCGATCACCCACACCTCGGGCTGCGCCGGGAACGACCACGGCCACGGCCCCCACACGAACCCGGGCGACCGCTTGAACACCAGGAACAGCAGCGGCGCGACAGTGCCCAGCGCACCCGCGACACCGACCGGCAGCCACCGTGATCCCGCGCCGCGCACCATCAGCCGCAGCGTGAGCGCCGCCGCGGCCAGGTAGCCCGCGCTCGCGAAGTTGCCCCAGACGCGGTAGCCGTAGAACTCCGAGGCGAACGCGGTGAGCAGTGCGAACACCGCGCTGCCCGCGTAGAGCGCGAGGTCGAGCCGCACCGGTTCCCGCCGCATCGCCCCGCCTTCCCATGGCTCCCCGGCCGCAGGCTACCGAGCGCGGGTGTCGGGCGCGCACGGCGGCGTGGGAAGTTCTGGCAGGCGCGCGGCGTTGTACGGGAGTTGGCTCGACGTCAGGGGACTGGAATGGATGGCAATTCGCACCGAGTCATGGCGCGTGCGATGCGGGCGGGCGACGCGCCCAAGGGCTTGGCCAAGGGCACGGTGCGCCGGGTGTTCGCGTTCAGCCGACCGCACCGGGCACGGCTGGTGGTGTTCCTGCTGCTCACCGTGGTGTCCTCGGTCCTCGCGGTCACCTCGCCGCTGCTCGCGGGCCAGGTGGTCAACGCGATCGTCAGCGGCGGTGAGGTGTCCGTGGTGATCTGGCTCGCGCTGGCGATCGCGGGCCTCGCGGTGGTCGGCGCGGCGCTGGGGGTCGCCGAGCGCTGGCAGTCGACCCGGATCGGCGAGGGCCTGATCTACGACCTGCGCCGCGCCGTGTTCGAGCACGTGCAGCGGATGCCGGTGGCGTTCTTCACCCGCACCCGCACGGGCGCGCTGGTGAGCAGGCTCAACAACGACGTCATGGGCGCCCAGCGGGCGTTCACCTCGACGCTGGCGGGCCTGGTCACCAACGTGATCCAGTTGGTGCTCTCGCTCGCGGTGATGCTGACCCTGTCGTGGCAGATCACGCTGTTGGCGCTGGTCATGCTGCCGGTCTTCGTGCTGCCCGCGCGCCGCATGGGCAGGCGGATGGCCGACCTGCAGCGCGAAGCGTCCACGTTGAACGCCTCGATGACCAACCAGATGACCGAGCGGTTCTCCGCGCCCGGCGCCACCCTGGTCAAGCTGTTCGGCCGCCCGCACGCCGAGGCCGACGAGTTCGGCGAGCGCGCGGGCCGGGTACGCGACATCGGCGTCCGCTCCGCGATGGCCACCCGCTGGTTCATGACGAGCCTGCAGTTGGTGTCCGCGCTGGCACAGGCGCTGGTCTACGGCCTCGGCGGCTACCTCGCGCTCAAGGGCGACCTCGCGCCCGGCACGGTCGTGGCACTGGCCCTGCTGCTGACCAGGCTCTACTCGCCGCTGACCGCGCTGGCCAGCGTCCGGGTCGACGTGATGACCGCGCTGGTGTCGTTCGAGCGGGTCTTCGAGGTGCTCGACCTGCCGCCGATGATCACCGAGAAGCCGTCCCCGCGCACGGTGCCCCCTGGCGCGGTCTCCGTGGAGTTCGAGGACGTCCGGTTCGGCTATCCCGCGCCGGACAAGGTGTCGCTGGCGTCGCTGGAGGAGGTCGCCGTGCTCGACCAGCGCGGCGGCCAGGAAGTGCTGCACGGCGTGTCGTTCCGCGCCGAGCCCGGTCGGATGATCGCGCTGGTCGGCTCGTCCGGCGCGGGCAAGTCGACCATCGCCGCCCTGGTGCCCCGGCTCTACGACGTCGAATCCGGTGCCGTGCGACTGTCTGGAGTGGACGTCCGAGACCTCTCGTTCGACGCGCTGCGCGACACCGTCGGCGTGGTGACCCAGGACGGCCACCTGTTCCACGACACCATCCGCGCGAACCTCGCCTACGCCCGCCCCGCGGCCACCGACGACGAGATCCGCGAATCGCTGACCCGCGCCCGGCTCGGCGCGCTGATCGACTCATTGCCCGAGGGGCTGGACACGGTGGTGGGGGAGCGCGGCTACCGGCTCTCGGGCGGCGAACGCCAGCGGCTGACCATCGCCCGGCTGCTGCTCGCCCAACCCCGCGTGGTGATCCTCGACGAGGCCACCGCCCACCTGGACTCCGAGTCGGAGGTGGCCGTACAGGAAGCCCTGGCCGACGCGCTGTCCGGGCGGACCGCGCTGGTGATCGCCCACCGGCTCTCGACCATCCGCGCGGCCGATCAGATCCTGGTGGTCGAGGACGGCCGCATCGTCGAACGCGGCACCCACGACGAACTGTTGGCCGCCGCCGGGCGGTACGCCGACCTCTACCGAACCCAGTTCGCGGAGGCCGCCGCCTAGCGACCCGACCGGGTCCGGTCGGTCTCGCGGGCGATGCGCAGGTCGACCTCGTGCTCGTCCGGGCAGCGGGTGGCGTCGACCGGACAGACGAACTGCGCCTCCGATCGCCACTGCGGGCGAAGCGCGGTGACCTCCTCGACACACATCGTGCAGACCACTTCGGCGGCGGGATTGATCTCCGTGCACTCGGTGCCGCAGAGCGCCACCTGCCAGGACGCGTCGCGGCAGCAGACCAGGTGCACCGTTTCGTCCGGCTTCGCGACCAGCCGGAACTCGCCTGCCGTCATAGCGTCGGAACGGGTCTGGGAGGTGGTGTCCACACGGCACAGGGTACGGTCGGGGTAGTCGCCGAACCACGGAATTTCCTAGATCCAGCCCTCGTTCCAGGTGATCCGGGCGGCGTCGTGGCGGGTGGGGCCCTCAGCCGAGTTGGGGGACCCGGTCGCCGTACTTCGCCAGCAGGGCGGCGTTCGCCGCGTCGCCACCGTCCATATTGGAGCTGCGCCAGAGCGGGAGCGTGGTGCCCTCGGTCGCGGCCTTGTCGTGCACCCGGGCCAGGACCTGGTTCCACAGGTAGGCGTTGCTCAACGTCGACAGCGACGCCGTCACCGGGGCCGACGCCGGGTAGCTCACGTCTCCCGGACCGGTCAGGGTGTCCAGCACGACCGTCGCGTTCACCGCGAGGGTCGTGCCCGCGCGCCGGGGCGCCCCGGCCGTGGTCGCCGGGGACGTCACCGCCACCACGGGGCAGCCCGCCCGCATCGCCGTCACGGCCAGCTCCACCGGGTAGTGGTTGATGCCCGAGTTGGAGAACACGAACAGCACCTCGTGGCCGGAGAGCCGCAGCAGGCTGAACACCGACCCGGCCAGGCCGGGGCGCCGCTCGGCCGCGGTGGCCCGGCGGGCGCCGCCGAAGACCTGGAGTTCCTCGGTGAACAGCGGCCGCACGCAGGCCAGGCCGCCGGCGCGGAAGAACGTCTCGGCGACCGCGGCGAGCGAGTGACCCGCCCCGGCGGTCAGCACCAGGCCGTCGGCGCGGACGCACGCGAGCACCAGGTCGGCGACGTCGTCGAGGGCCTCGGCGTTGTGCCTGCCCACCTCGGCGAGATGGGTCAGGACCTGGTCGCCGTAGGCGTCTTCGGGCATCGGTGCCTCCTGTGGGCGGGTCTCGTGTGGTCGGGTCACCGCAAGTCCTCCGGTCGGTCGGCGTCGGCGCCGTCCGCGACGTCCTCGCAGGGCACGGCGGCGACCGGGTGCCGGGCGAGATAGGGCCGGGCCCCGGTGTCGCCGTCGGCCAGTTCGGCGACGCCCGCCCAGTGCGCGCGGCCGATCAGGACCGGGTGGCCCGGCACGCCGTCGTAGGTGGCGCGGGCGAGCACGTCGGGGGCGGTCCGCTCGGCCAGCCTGCGGATGGCCGCGGCGGTCACGCCCGGGGTGTCCACGGTCAGCACGACCACGGCGTCGGCCGGGTCCAGCGCGGCCAGCCCGACCCGCAGCGAGGAACCCATGCCCGAGGCCCAGTCCGGGTTCTCCACCACCAGCCCGGGCAGCGCCACCCGGGCACGCACCTCGTCGGCACCCGCGCCGAGGACCACCACCAGCGGGTCGCAGCCGCCCGCGGCCAGCGTCGCGAGCGCGTGCTCGACCAGCAGCCCGCCGCGGTAGGGCACCAGGGCCTTCGGCATGCCGAACCGCCTGCCCCCGCCCGCGGCCAGGAGCAGCCCCGCCACACCACCAGTCACGCCGCAGAGCCTAGTGCGCACTAGATGAGTGATTCCGTGAAGATCATGTGAGGCGGGCCGGTGTCACCGCGTAGGCGGAGGGTGTTCATGATCAATCTGTGACGAATAACCTGAACACCCTCCTGGCCGCACTCTACGTGTTCGTCGATGACCACGTTGTGCCGCCCCGGGAGGGGCGCGGTCGACGACCTGAGCTGACTGATAGTGAGCTCATCTGTCTCGTCGTGGCGCAGGCGCTACTCGGATATGACTCGCAACGGCGATGGATCCGGCATATCCACACCGACCCGCGATGGCGGGCGATGTTCCCCTGTCTGCCGAAACAATCCGGCTACCACAAGCGCGCGAAGGCTGTGGAACCTCTGTTACGTAAGGCGATCGTCGCGCTGGCCGTGTGTTGCCCGTCCTGGTTCGACGACATGTGGATCACCGATGCCACGCCGGTGCCATGCGGTATGTCCCGGGAAACGGTGAAACGCTCAGACCTGGCCGGACACGCCAACTACGGCTACTGTGCGTCACATTCCCGATGGTATTGGGGACTCAAGCTGTACCTGGTGTGCGCCGGCGACGGCATACCCGTCATGTGGTGCCTGGCCGACCCGAAGATCGGGGAACGCGAGGTACTCGCCGCCCTGCTCCACGACCAGCACCACCTGATCCGTGACGGCCAAATCCTGTTGGCGGACAAAGGTTTCTCCGGCAAAGACTTCAAAGAACTCACCGAGGCGATGGGAGTGAACCTGCTACGCCCGGACCGCAAGGACGAGACCTACCGCAACGGCAGCCTCGGCGGCGTCCGGCAGCGCATCGAGTCGGTCAACCAAACACTGAAAGGCCAACTCGGGCTCGAACGACACGGCGGACGCACCCCCGCCGGAGTGTTCAGCCGCGTCGCCCAACGCCTGCTGGCCATGGCCGCAGCCATCTGGCACAACTGGAACACCGGCGTGACCAGCCAACGCTCAATGAACGCCTACGACCACTGCTGCGCCATGAGGCGCCGCGCTGTATCCCCGATCCAGTTGGGAGGAATTTGGAGGGACATTCCTG